>CAZXYA010000236.1:0-12699 GCA_964644655.1 uncultured Saprospiraceae bacterium
TTCCTGATTTTTATCTCGATTATTATGGCTCACCCTAATTTGGGGATGAGCGAAAATCTTTGTTGCTGATCGAAGCAAGGTGCAGCGCACCGCCTACATTTGTATCATTAGTGTTCAAAAGAACCCTAAGGTGCAGCGCACCGACCACCTTCATCAAGGAGGTTACTCCCCATTCCCAAGATGAATCGAAGCCATAATATCCGCACATTCCCCACGATTAAGCGGAATCTGCGTAAAATCAGGTAAAGGGTTGGAACAGCCACCTGAATAAGAGGTCGTTTGTTCTCTTCTCAATTCATTGATGACTGGTCCGTGACTTCTTAAAATTAAATGCACCTCTGCTTTGCGAGTATCAATATAAAATACTACTCAGTAAAAAACTTTATGAACTATATGCACTTTATGGTAGTAATTGAACTTTACTCGTCAAAAAGATAGCTAAAAAGTTGTTCGTTTTTTTTTGTCATACTACTTAATTAACTCAATCTACATCCCACCATAATCGACCACTCAAACCATCCTCGCCATTAAAATAAGTATCAATCGCCAATTGCCAATTGTCGCCATTAATATCTCGTTCAGAACTAGGGTAGCCTTGTCTTAGAGGAATTTGTCGGCTTTGATTAATTGCATCTGGAGCAGGGGCTAAATTAGGGTAGCCAATTCTGCGCCATTCTGCCCATGCTTCATAGCCTTGCAAAAAGAGGGCAATCCATTTTTGTTCGCCAATCAATTCAAAAGCACGGTCGTCCGACCATTCCACTTCTGGTTGAGTGATATAGGTAGTAAAATCTGCTTCCTCAAAAGCATTCCATTGTTCCATAGAAGCCCGAATAGCCGCATTATAGAATACGGCTGCGTTGCCTGTTATCCAACCTAAATGCGCAGCTTCGGCTTGACTGAATAAGATTTGTGCATAGGTCAATATGGGCAAAGGCGCATCTTGGGCTTTCACAAATTGGCTATTGGGAAAAGAAACAGATGCAGGATCGGTTGACGGATTGTCTACACCATAAGGAACCCCCTTAAAATCGCCTGTATTTTGAGAAGGATCTGCAAAGGAATTTAACCGAGCATCTTTTAAAACCTGCAAACGATCAATCAACCGAACACTAAGGGCATAGTCTGTACGGGTTTTAAAGCGGGAAAACCAAGGGTTTTCATTATTCGTTTCTGCTAAAAATTGATACCACACATTTTCATTATTGTCCGTTAGTACTCCTGCTTCTAAAGCGGCAATAAATTCCGTTTTCGCCATTTCGGGCGCAACTTTTGATAAGCGCAAAGCAGCAATTAAGCGAATGGAATTGGCAAATTGTTTCCAACGTTCCATGTCCCCTTGAAACAAAATATCTCCTTTGACCCGCGCACCATCATCTATTTGAGCAACGGCTGCGCTTAGTTCTGAAAAAATACCTTGATAGATACTTTCTTGACTATCATAAATAGACTTAAAATTGGCTCGACCTTGTAAAGCTTCGCTATAGGGAATCGGGCCCCAACGATCGGTCAAAAGCTGAAAGATATAAGCTTTTAAAATTCGAGCAACCGCAATTTGATTCGCATTTGAGCCACTTGTTCTTGCTGCTAATTGAGTAGCTTCATCACTATTTAAACTAATGATATGGGCTAAATTAGCAAGTGGGTCGGTGTACCAAACATTAAAATCAAGATTTACATTCTCATATCTGGAAGCTCCTGTATAAGTGATTTCAGAAAAATGTTGGACATATAAAGTGCCTAAATCTGATTGAAAAGGGTTGCCATAAATATTACTAAGGAACTGAATGGAAAAAGTTAGTAAAGTCTCTGGTGCTACTTCAGAAGTAGTATTGGGGTCAATATTAATATCTCCAAAATTATTGCAGGCAGTATGACTCAAACAGATAAATAAAAGGAGCACACACTTATTTTTTATATTTTTCATTTTATTATTTTTACCGCTAATGGTTTGTTAATTCAAAGTCTAGTGATTTAGGGCAAACGAAAAGTCATTTTTATCATATATAAATGATTGAGAAAAGTTAAAAACTTTTGAAATATTGGTTTGAAGTTGATAGAGCGTCAGATTGAAAACTAATATTATCTATTTTAATAATACATCTAAAATCCGTTGGGAAACTAATCCGTTGGGTAGAAAATATTCCCAACGGATTAATTTCCCAACGGATAATTATTAATTTTTTATCTGATTACCTAGAAAAGGCTATCGGTCTAACGTTGTACGAATACATTTTAATTTTTAAATTTGATGTAGTTAGTAATAATTATAACTAACTGGTTATCAAATGCTTTAAGTTTGTTTTGTAAGGACTGTTGTAGTAGTACTTATAAAACAGCAGTTTCTTCTTACAACACTAGACTGGTAGCCCCTAGAAAACTTCAAACATCGTCTTTTCAGCGAATTATACATTGCAATTTTTACTTTTCGTTCGCCCTATCTAGTGATTATTATCTAAAACCCTGCTTTTAAATTAAAGCCAACTGTCCGAACGCCAGGCAAAATAGCCCCTTCAATAAACTGAAAAGGGTTACTTCCTGGCGATATTTCAGAAGGGTCAATACCATCAACATTACTGTGTATCAACCATAAATTTCTAACATTCAAAGAGAGGATTAATTGCTGAAAAGGAGTCGTTTTCACCCATTTGGATGGAAACTGATAGCCAATGCTGAGTTCTCTTAACTTAAAATAAGTAGCATCATAAATATAGGCTTCCGCTATATTATTCAAGCCTCTAAAATGGGTTTGTGCCTCTACATAAACTTCGTGAGGGGTACCGTCTATTAGCACACCTTCTACTTTCACCCCTCCACCTGTTTCTACTGGATCTCTTATTGGATTGCCTTTGTCATTTAATCCCGCTGTTTCTACCGCTAAACCTGAAAAGCTATTAAGGGCTTTGGTATTGGAAAAGAATTTACCGCCAATTTGAAAATCAACAAAAGCAGTTAATTGAAAATTACCTAGGCTAAGAGCATTGACTAAGCCACCCGTTGCATCTGGTAAAAAACTACCTAAAAATTGATCTCTTTCCTCTAAATAAGACCCATCTGTCCGAATAATGGGAAGCCCGTCTAATCGCTGAAATCCCGTTCCTCGAATCAATCCCCATTCTTGACCGACTGGCGCATTGACAGAAACCCAGCCAGGAAAACCTCCAATAACTCTATTATCAATCCCATCTGCCAAAGCAATTACGGTTGAATTATTTTTAGCGGCATTAAGCGTAACTTGCCAATTAAATTTTTCTTTTTGAAAGATTTCCGCTTTCAAGGTCAACTCTATTCCTTCATCTCTAATATTTCCTGCATTAATAATGGCAGAAGAAAAACCACTAGAACCTGGGACTGGAAGGGTCAAAATTTGGTTTTTATTATTTTCTCTATACCAAGCCACATCAAAACCAATTCGATTATTTACAAAATTCATTTCTAAGCCAAATTCATAGGAGGAAGAAAGAGAAGGTTGTAAATTTTCGTTGAATAGAAAATCGGGCAATTCAAAAGTAGGGATAGCGCCATAAGGTCTACCTTCTTGAAAAGAAAAACTAGTGCTATAAGGTTGAGTATCTGCTCCTACTTGTGCATAAGCCGCTCTAATTTTCCCAAAAGACAACCATTTATTTTTCCACAATTCCGAAAAAACAAAACTAGTACTGATGGAAGGATATAAATAGGAGTTATTATTTTTTGGCAAAGCAGATGACCAGTCATTTCTAAGCGTTCCTCCAAGATATAGAAAATCTTTATAAGAGAAATTGGCAGAACCATATAAACTATTCACTTCTTTCCTAAATCCACCAACATTTAAAAATGGTCTATCGGTCGAAGCGGATAGGTTAAATAAGTTAGGCACGGTTAAGCCTCCTACGGTAGTGATAAATGCCCAATCTGTTTGACTTTTTCTAGTTGCTCCTCCCGCTGTTGCATCTAACTTAAAATCACCAAAAGCTGTTTGATATTTGGCTAAAAAATCAAAATTATCTTCTACTCCATTTTGGGTGTATTCGCTATAACCATCCTCATGTAAGCCTCCTGTAGCAATAGCTCGTTTAACGATTTGATTATATCGGTCAGTTCTGATATAGCCTTCAACACTCAATTGGTCGGTTATTTGATATTGTAATCCAACATTACCAAAATAATGATCTCGATTATCATTTTCAAAATTTTCGTTAACCGTAAAAAAAGGGCTATCCCAAAACTGCGGGCGCAAATTATTAGGTCCTCTAATATTCCAACTTCTAAGCGTTCCGTCTGGGTTTCGGTACTCCCGTAGTTGATCAATATCTATTTGTCTTTGAAACCATTGGTTAAAGGATTGTACTACATTATCTCTTCCCCAACCAAAGTCTGGCAAGCCACTCCCTTGTTTATTGGAATAGTTAATATTGGTAGAAACACTCAATTGGTCATTTAATTGCAGACTGGCATTCAAAGAAACATTATTTCGCTCATTTTCAGAATTGGGAATAACGCCCGTTTGCTTGATATTAGCAAAAGACAATCGAACCGAATGCTGATCATTACCACTACTGATGGCAATATTATTATTATAAGTTATGCCCGTATTAAAGAAATTTTGGATATTATCAGGTTGAGCTGTCAAAGGGATAGTTTTACCATAATCTTCTCCTGAATACCAACTCCACCAAGGACGGTATTCCGTTTCTCCATCAATTCTTGGTCCCCAACTTTCATCTGCATAATATTCTAAGCCCGCATAAGTTTGTCCATCCACAGGGTCTTCAAAATCTAGAAATTGACCACTATAACCACCTGCATACTCATTTTGATAGGCTGGTAAAAGATACACTCGATCCATACTAATAGAGGAATTGACGGTTATACCTAACCCCTTTTTTCCTTTTCCTTTTTTGGTATTAATAATAATGACTCCATTGGCAGCCCTCGATCCATACAAAGCAGTCGCAGAAGGGCCTTTCAAAACCGTCATGGTCTCAATATCATCAGGATTAATATCTGCTGCCGTATTGCCTAAATCAACTCCACCGTAAAATGTTGCAATGGACTGATTATCCACTGGTGTTCCATCAATAACAAATAAAGGAGAGCCACCCGTCAAGCCATTCGATCCTCTAATTCTGATATTGGTGCTACCGCCCAACTGTGCGCCAGAACTAGAAATCACTTGTACCCCAGCCACTTTTCCTGCTATGGAAGAGATGACATTGGTTTCTCTAGTGATGTTTAGCTCTTCTCCTTTTACTTCTTGCGCAGCATAGCCTAGAGATTTTTTCTCTCTGCTAATTCCCAAAGCCGTAACCACCACTTCGGATAATTGCATGCCTTCTTCTAAACCAATATTATACATATTCCCTTTATTCAAAGGAATTTCCCGACTGAGGTAGCCGATATAGGAAATCGTAAAAAAAGTGCTGCTATCTGGCATGACTAACTCAAAACGTCCTCCTATATCCGTGACGGTGCCAAGATTAGGTGCATTGGTTGGAAATACGGAAGCACCAATTAATGCTGTTCCATCATTGCTGGTAATTGTGCCATAGATTACTCTTTCTGCGTTTAAGTTTAGCGCAATCAATAGGCAAAAGCCTATTAGTAGTGTTAATTTTCTCATATTGTTTAGTTTTAGCTCTTTTAACTGCTCAAAGGTTTCAAAAAATCAGGCTTGTTCATTTATAGTATTCATGCAAATATTTGGACTTATCTTGCATAATTACTTATCCTTAAAGAATGTTGAAAAAATAAATGCTCATTCTTAAAATTATAAAGCCCTGACTTTCGGCCTGTTTTTAATTTTAATTTGCATTTTAATTTTAATTCATTCCCTATTACTTCATCACCATTTCCTCCACTCCAGACCAATTTTCAGTAACGCCATGTACAATAAAATTCACGGATTTGTCTAGGTAATATTGGGCAGCTTTATCTTTTGGATAATCTCTTAAAACCTCTTTAAAACAATCAGCAGCTTTACCGAATTTTTTGTTAAAATAAAGTTGAATGCCCTTTTCAAAAACAGGACGAGTTTTAGCTTTTAATTGTCGGATAGTTGGTATTTCTCCTTCGTATAAATCGTATATTTTTAGCGCTTTTTCTCTACCTTTTACTTTTACTTTACCGAGGTAACGGTAAGCAAAAAAGGGAGGATTGGAGGGTGGCGACATTTTAGCAATGTCGCCTATGGTTAATTGAGAGAATTTGCTTTTTTGGGACGAGGATGTCTGCTTATTATCCTCCATTTTGATTAAATCAATTAACGTTTTTTCACTTAAGATAATAGCAGCGCCAAATATTTTGGTTAAGCCTTCCATTCGAGAAGCTGTATTCACCGCATCTGCAATTACCGTAGATTCATAACGGTTTTTATCGCCAATAATCCCTAGCATAAGTTGGCCAGTATTCAAACCGATTCCAGTTTGAATAGCTGACCTTCTTTTGGTATTTCGGTGTCGATTATATTGTTGTAAGGTTTTTTGTATCTCAATGGCTGCATGAGTAGCATTTTCTGCATTGTCTAAAAATAAAGCCATTAAACCATCTCCAAAATATTGACTGATAAAACCACCATGTTTTTCAATAATAGGCCCCACTCGACCTAAATACCCATTGATGAATTTAAAATTATCTGCAGGTGACATCGTTTCAGATAAAGAAGTATAAGCCCGAATATCTGAAAATAAAATCGTCATTTTGGTTTGTACTTGATCGCCCAATTTCAATTCTTCTATACTTTTTTTGCCTAATATTTTTAAGACATCTTGTGGCACAAATCGCTGATTGGCTCGATTAATTTTTGCTAGTTTTTGGCTATAAGCTCGTTCTTTCGCTAGTTCCGCTTCTTTTTTCTTTACTTTTTGACGATTCAGCCAAACAAACCATAGTAAAGCACCTATTCCTGTTAGGGCATAGCCTAATTTGGCCCACCAAGTCAACCACCAAGGCGGCAGGATAATTAATGTTATTTCAGCAGGCGTTTCATTCCAGATACCATCGGCATTAGCAGCTTTGACTTTGAAAGTATATCTGCCAGGGTCTAAGTTGGTGTAGGTTGCTTCTCTTTTGGTGCCCACCTTTTGCCAGCCTTTATCAAAGCCAACTAATTGATAGGCGTATTCATTATTTTCAGGACTTTCAAAATGGATGGCGGTAAACCCAAAAGTGATGACTTTTTTATTGGGGGGAATGCTTAATTGTTGGGTATGGGAAATATGACTGCCTAGGAAAAATTCGGTTTTACTATTTTTTTCTGCTGCCGTTTGGGCAATTTTGACCGTTTCATTATTTAATTTTAAGTTGGAAATAATGATTTTTGGTGGAATGGGATTGAGTTTGATACTATCGGGATGATAATAATCAATCCCTTTTTCTCCTTCTATAAAAACCTCACCAGAATAAGGGCTTTGAAAATGAGCAAAAGCGGAATGACCTTTATTAATTAATCCATCGCTGTCATTAAAATTTTGAATTTCCTTTGTTTTAAGATTAAATTTATTGAGTCCTTTTAAGGTGTGTAACCAAAGCGATCCATCCTTAGTAGGGTAAATAGCCACTACATTATTATCAGAAAGCCCATCCTTAATCGTATAATGCTCAAAAGTACCTTTCTCTCTATCCATTTTATTTAAGCCACCTCCATAAGTACCTACCCAAAAATCACCTTCGGGGGATTCGTAAATAGAGAAAGCGGTGTTTTCACTAATACTATTCGGATTATCCAATTCATGTACATAATGCGTAAAGGTTTCTGTATCGTAATCAAATTTTTCTAAGCCTGCTCTGGTTGAAACCCATAAATCATCAGATTGGTCCACATAAAGAATCCTTACATGATTAGATATTAGCCCATTTGGGTTATCAGGGTTATGAGCAAAGCGTTTTATGACTTTCGTTTTTGGTTGATATCGAAATAAACCTCCTCCCCAAGTGCTTATCCAGATATTATTATAAGCATCTTCCATAAGATCGCCAATCATGTGGCCTTTTGCTTGAGATTGTAGTGTTGGATTAGGAAGCGGTAAGTGTTCATAAAAATAGGTTTTAGGGTCATAAATAAATACATCCCCTCCGTTCATTCCCATCCAAATTTTACCTTTTGTATCTTGATAATAGCAAACTATACCTGTATTCCATTGAGCTAAATTATCGGTGGGTGTATAAGGAAAAGGATTCCTTTTTCCTGCTCTATATTTAATTTCATTCAATTGTCCATTTTCCCATAATAATAACTTGCCCGATTCGATTTCAAACATTTCTCTTATAAAAAGTGGCGTGCTTTCTATATCTGTAGGAATTGAATTAAATTTTTTTCGATTTGGATTATAAATATTCACCCCTCCTTGGGTAGCTATCCATATATTTCCATCACTATCTTCCAGCCCAGTATTTATAACATTATTATTTATTGATGTTAAATCATTTCTGTCATGTTTTAAATTGATAACTGATTCGTTTTGATGGTTAAAAACATAAAGTCCATTTGCGGTACCGACCCAATCGAGTCCATTTTTATCTTTTAAATACAATCCATGCCCTTGAGATCTAATTGGCTCATGGTACTCCGGTCGTTTGTTTACTATTGCCAGTTTTTTAGTTTTGGGATGGTATAATTGTAATGCTTCATCTGTCCCTATCCAGATTTGTCCATCGGGATTTTCCATGAAATAATAGAAGCCTTCTAATTTGCCTTCTTTAGTTCTCCTTTTAAATTGAAGTGCTTTAAAATCAAAATCTTCATTATCCGTATTGTAAACATAAAACCCATCTTCTTTTGTTAGGTATAAATCCTTATTCTGAGCTACAAAAGAATAATCGATAGTATCAATAACCGCTTTACCTTGATTATTTGGTGTATGATGAACATGGTCGAATGCTTCTTTTTCTAAATCATATTTACATACTCCTCTTTCTGTCCAGAGCCATAGATAATTATCTCGAATGACTAGAGGCAAACAATAATTTTTACCATAAGCTGATTCCGCTTTTGACTCATGATAAATTCGTTCAAAATGTTCTGTTTTAGGATCAAAACGATTGAGTCCATTTTGTGTTAAAATCCATAAATAACCTTTAGGGTCTTCTAAAATTTCAGAAATTTTACTATCACTAATACTCAAAGAATCGGTTGGTTCATGAACAAATCTTTTCTCTTCATAACCATCATATCGAATTAATCCAATAAAGGAGCCTATCCAAATATACCCTTTGCTATCTTGAAAAATCTCATATGCCCCAATCCCTTTAGCAATGGCTAATTCCTCTGGAAATTTTTCAAATCTGATTTCCTGCTTTTGTCCAAAGCAAATACTGCTAATAGATAGGAAAGCGCCTATTAACAGAAAAGCCTTTTTTATACGAAATCCGCTCATAGAATGTGTGTTTTCTCGTTAGTATTCATACCTTCATAGCGTATGATTCCTCCAATTTAAAAGAATAATCCTGAAATCGGAAAAGACAAAAAAAGGATACCCTCTTAAAAAAATGATAAAAAAACAGCTTGATTATTTTGATAATTAACTGATTTTCAATATCTTGCAATCCTACTCTCCTACCTTAAAAAATAACTATTGAGAAAACTAAAAAGGTAACATGTACACAAGTGCCCTAATAAAACTATTATCCAAACTGGATAAAAATGAATTAAAACGTTTTGATAAGTTTGTTCATTCTCCCTATTTTAATACCAATCAATCCATCATTCAATTATTTGAATGGATTAAAAAATACCATCCTAATTTAGATCATCCTAAATTGGCTAAGGAGAAGATTTTTCAGAAACTATTTCCCGACCACGCTTATGAGGAAAAGCGAATGTGGCGACTAATGTCTACACTAAAAGGCTTGGTAGAACAGTTTTTAGTCATTGAAAAGAATGATAAGGATAGTACGACCTACCATTTACAACTAAAAGATGTCTATTTAGAAAAAGATCTATACGATTGGTTTGAGCAAAAAACCAATGTTTTAGCCACTAAACTAATGGATAAAACAAACTTTGAAGTCATCAATGAATTATACCTTCATCAAATTCACGATGCTTGTTATTTTAATAATCATAGCAAAACTAAAACACCAAATCATCCAAGTTTAATTAAAGCGAATACGCATTTACAATACTATTTTCACTTACAACAACTTAGATATGCCTGTGAGTGGGTTTCTAGAAGTCATAGAATAAAAGAAGACCTACCGTTATTTGTCCAATCTATTACCTATCGTTCACAATATGAACAAGATGCTCTATATACATTGTATTATAAAATCTTCCTTTTATTTACAAACCTTGAACAAGAAATACAAGCATTTAGGGTATTGATAAATGAATTAAAAAATCAGATAGATCTATTACCTAAAAAGCATCAGATTATTTTACTGATGTATTTATTAAACTATGGCATCAAAAAATTACAAGCAAGTGGGGATGCTTATATGCCTTTACTTTTTGAACTGTATCAACTGGGCTTAGCAGAACATCGGTTAATTTATAAAGGAAAATTATCTGAATTTACTTTTCTTAATATTGTTGACATTGCAAGTAAATTAGCCTTTTTTGACTGGATTGACACCTTTATTGAAGAATTTCAAGTTTATTTACCAACATCTTCTGTAGATACCAGTATCGCTTGGGCAAAAGGTGTCATCGAGTTTCAAAAAGGCAATTACCTAGAAGCCATTAGCTTGTTTGAAGCTTTTACATTTGATCACGAAATCAAAGAACTAGCTAGACGTTCTAGACAATTAAGAGCCTGTCTAGCTTATTTCCTAACTGGAAAGGATAGCTATTTTGAATTGATTATCAATAAATCTTTAAGTTTTGAAAAGTATTTAATGCGAAAAGACACTTTAACTATGAGTAAACGTGTAGTTTATTTAAATCTGAATAGAGCTATCAGAAAATTGGCTAAACTTATTTATAAAAAAGAACCCATTTTAAAATTTGACCAATTGTCTCAAGAGGTACTTCTGGAAAATAAAATGGCAGTAAAAGAATGGTTACTCCAGCAAATTCAAAAAGGTAAAATTGGGCGAATGAAGAAAACCCTCCATTCACCCAAAGGAGTTAAGCCCCAGCGATATCTTCATCAATAATCTTGTAAGTTGCTACTACCTTTTGTGTAAATCTCATAATAAAAAAATTTAGGTTAATAAATAAGTGCGGCTATACTGAACAGGGCGATAGCCTGTTAGCCAATGCTTCTTTGCGTGTTGGAAAAGCGGATTTAGGTAAGTGAAATACTAAGTCAAAAGTAGGGAAGAAGGTGGGCTTATTGTTTACAGTATTTCTCCAAAAAATTGGATTATTCTTGCAGATTTGACTTATTTAGTCCCTTTGTTGGATTATTTAATTTTTGATTCCTTTATAGGAGTTTTAGAGCATGTTTAAAATATCGTCTAGCTCATCAAATCCGTTGCTAACTTAATCCGTTGCTAAAAAAAATTAGCAACGGATTAAGTTAGCAACGGATTTTTATCACTTACTGATGTTACGCAGAAAATCCGAAGGATTTAAACTTGAATAGCCGTAGATGAGAATCTACGGAGAATAATATTAACATAGCCTCACAACTACGACAGTAGTTGAACTACTTCATAGTTCTTGAACTATCCAAAATTTTTCAGACCCAGCATTTCCTGCCTACCGGCGGCAGGCATACTGGGCTATTCATAGTTTGACTACTTCATAGTCCTTTTTGCGTAACATCAGTCACTTATTTATCTGACGCTCTATATAGGTTATCAGAAAGAAAATTGATAATGGAGGAAAAACATTAGACGGTAACGGAGCTGGGCTTAATAATCTACTCGGTTTTAGCCAAGCATCAATTAACCGATGCAGATAAAACGGATGATTTAAAAGATAGTGACGGAAAGATGGAAGGCGACTATGCCATCATCAATTTGACTTCTGGCCCAATAGGTAGTTCGCAGCATATTCACGATTTTGGTTTCTACCCAACTTTATGTGTTGGTAACTTAGTTTGGTTGGATAATAATAATAATGGTATTGTTGACCTTACAGAAACAGGTATTGAAGGAGTAGAATTAATTCTTTATCATGTTGGTGGCGACGGTACTAAAGGTATTGGCAATGATACAGAAATAGCAAGAGATACTACTGATAATCAAGGTCATTATCTATTTGAATCTTTAGCAGAAGGCGTCTATTATATCAAAGTAAATGATGGTATTCCATATAATACAGCTAGTTCCTTAGGAACAGGTATAGCTGGAGACCAACCAAGTATTTATGAGCCTGGTTTTATCACTTCTACAGATATTAATAATGATGATAATGGTACTCAAATGGGTAATATGGTGATGAGTGACACTTTCACTTTAGCTATATGTCAGGAACCTATAGGTGACGAGGAGCCTAATATTTCACCAAACCCACTTTTAGACCCTAATACCAATTTAACAGTTGATTTTGGTTTTATTCCTTGCTTGTCCATCGGTAATTTAGTTTGGAATGATTATAATAATAACGGACTAGCAGAATCCACAGAACCGGGCTTCTCTGAAATTCAGGTCATTTTATGCCAAACAGGCCCTGATGGCATCAAAAGCGATGATGATGTAGAAAGAAATAGAATGCTTACCGATGACAATGGCTATTATTATTTTGACAAATTAAATCCCGGTATTTATTATGTCAAACTTATTCTACTGAACAACAAAAATGATTAATGTGTAAAAATAAGAATTTAAGCTGCT
>CAZXYA010000237.1:0-12662 GCA_964644655.1 uncultured Saprospiraceae bacterium
AAAGGTAGATGCATTTTTGCGATAGGAAAAGATGGGGTTTAAAGGATGCTTACTTAGATTTAGCAAATCAGTAACTCTAAGTAAACAAGGCGGTTGTAGGAAACAACCGCCTTGTGTAATTACATTCGTGCAGGCATCTCTACACCCAACAAATCCATAGCACTAGCCAAAGTTCGAGCCACTACTGCACTCAATTTCAACCGAAAAGCCATAGCGGCTTCCGATTCAGATTTAAGGATATTAATATCGTGGTAAAACTTATTATACGTTTTGGCTAAATCGTAAGAGAACGCTGCTAAAACTGATGGGTCATATTCTTTAGCCGCATCTTCAATCGCTGCTGGAAATTGGAATATTTTCAGAATTAATTCCTTTTCTTGCGCTTGTAAATCAGTATACTCAACCGAACTAGCCATATTGATTTCTGGTGCTTTTCGAGCAACCCCACTACATCGAACATAGGCATATTGGATATAAGGCCCCGTATTACCTTGTGTTTCTACCGATTCTTCTGGATTGAAAACCATTCGCTTTTTGGAATTCACTTTGAGGATAAAATACTTCAAAGCGCCTAAACCAATTTGTCGGAACGTTTTTTCTTGTTCCGCTTTTGACATATCGACAATCTCTCCTCGTTCAATAGCATCTGCTTTTGCCGCACCAATTACCTCTGCCACCAAATCATCGGCATCTACCACCGTACCTTCTCGTGATTTCATTCGACCCGTTGGCAAATCAACCATGCCATAAGCTAAATGATACAGCCCGTCCGCATAAGGTTCCTTCAATCGCTTTAAGATTTCAAAAACCCCTTGGAAATGCGAAATTTGTTCGTCTCCAACCACATAAACGACTCGTTCAGCTTGATAATCATTATATCGCATTTGTGCTGTTCCCAAATCTTGGGAAGTATACGTTGAAGTCCCATCACTTTTAATAATGGTCTTTTTCTGCATGCCGATATTGCTCAAATCTGTCCAAACTCGTTTGCCATCTTTGAATAAAATCCCTTCTTTTAAGCCTTTTTCAATCAACTCTTTTCCTAATAAATAAGTATCTGATTCAAAGTATAATTTATCAAAAACAACGCCTAAGCTTTCATAAGTTTTATCAAATCCACCCAATACCCAACCATTCATTTTTTTCCATAAGGCTCGTACTTCAGGGTCATTTGCTTCCCACTTGACCAACATGGCTTTAGCATCTCGCCCTAAATAACTGTATTCATTGAAATAATCATTTTTATAAGCTTTGAAAAAAGCTACGTCATCTTGACCGTCTTTCTTTTTAGCAGCAAAAACACTTTTGGCTTCGTCTGTTTTTTGCCATTCTGCGTATTCTTTGACAAATTCTGTGTTAAACTTGACATAATATTTACCTACAAAATGGTCGCCCTTAATACCAGCACTTTCAGGTGTTTCGTCATCTCCAAATAATTGCCAAGCCAACATACTTCGACAAATCGCAATACCTCGATCATTAACAATCTGCACCTTAATCACTTCATAACCAGCCGCTGCATAAATTTTAGAACTTGCCCAGCCTAAAAGGATGTTTCGGATATGTCCTAAGTGCAAAGGTTTATTTGTATTCGGAGAAGAATACTCGACCATTATCTTTTTGCCATTGGATGCTTTTTTACCATACGTATCATTGACTGCTACTTCTTCTAATAAATTAGTCCAATAGCTAGGAGCAATAGATAAATTCAAAAAGCCATTGATGACATTATAGGCAGCAATATTAGCAGAATTTTCTACCAAATATTGCCCTAAATCTTCCCCTATTTCTGCTGGTTTTTTCTTGGCTGCTTTGGTATAAGGAAATACAACTACCGTATAATCGCCTTCAAATTCTTTGCGAGTAGGGGAGAGGGCTACTTTTTCGGCAGGGGTCTCCTGTCCGTATAATGTTTGCACACCTGCTACTACGTCTGCGGCTATTTGCTCGAGAATATTCATGATTGTTTCAATTTAGAATTTTCAATTTTCAATTTTCAAAATCAGAGAAATACTTGATGTTGAATGAACATTCAAAATTGTGATGAAAAAGGGTTGATTTTCTATGTCAGACCTCCAAGTGTTTTCAAAACCTTGGAGCGTCTAAAGGAGAAAAAATGCTATTACTATTCGTTCTTTATAAAATAGAAGGTCAACGCCTATTTCCTAAAATGGCTGCAAAAATAGGACTTATCAAAGACAACTTGATAAATAATGTGGGAAAAATTAGGTTGGATAAATGTAATTGTTTCATTTCCTGTTTATTTAGGCGTATTAACCATTGAATAGCTGGAAATAATTCCCAAAATCTATTTTTTTTAGAAATCTTTTCATTTTTCAATAATTGATTTTTTTCTACCCAAAATTGAATTTAGATTTTTTCCTACGACCTATAGTAAACTTTATTGTAAATTGAGCTTACTTTTAAAGTGTTGATTAATGTTAAAATCAATAGATTAACTGAATTCTAGCCATCTAAGGGTTACTTAAAAGAAGGAATCCTTTTTGCTGAAATTATAAAACAAAACCTAAAACTCAATATAATGGGAAAGTCCCTAGCTGCTCTTTATGGCATATTTGCCTACCTTCTTTTTTTAGTTGTTGCTGCTTATATGGTCGGTTTTTTAGGAGATTTCCTAGTATCAAAATCTATAAATACTGGTGTAGAAATTCCTTTAACACAAGCCATTATTATCAATTTTTTATTGCTAAGTGTCTTTGCGGTACAGCATAGTTTAATGGCAAGAGCCTCCTTTAAAGCATGGATAAAAAGCATTATTCCTGCTGCCATTGAACGGAGTACTTATATCTACCTATCCAATTTTGCACTACTGCTTTTATACTGGAAATGGCAACCGATAAAAACGATTATTTGGAAGGTGGAAAACGAGTTATTGGTGATGTTAATAATGGGGATATTTGGCTTAGGTTGGGTGATTGTTTTGGCTTCAACTTTTATGATTAATCATTTTGAATTAACGGGATTACAGCAGATTTATGATAATTGGAAGGATAGGGAGGCTAAAGCGTCCGTCTTTCAAATTAATTATTTGTACAAATTTGTTCGGCATCCGCTTATGTTGGGTTTTCTAATCGTCTTTTGGGCAACGCCAACGATGACGCTAGGACATTTGTTTTTTACTTTAGTAATGACCGTTTATATTTTTATTTCTGTTAAATATTTAGAGGAAAAAGACCTTCGGAAAGCTATTGGAAAAGAATACGAAGCTTATCAGGAAAAAGTGCCTATGCTTATTCCTTTTACGAAACGAAGGAAATGAGCTGCATTAGTTAAGTACTGAGACAAGATAAATGAACAATTTTTTACCACAGAGTGCCTAGAGAATACATAGTTTTGATGAGTACATTTTGTTTGGGTAGGACTATAAATTTAATGGGAGTGTAAACTAAAATTAATGGTAATTTTAAAAGTTTCTTCAATAGCTCTAATGAAGTAAACGTGTTCAGGTTCTTCTTGGATTAATTCATCAAAAAAGGCTTGTGGCGACAAATTACTCCAAGCGATTTCTTTACGTTTTCTTTTGATATACCTACTCCGATTCTTTGATAATCCTTCATCATTTAATTTAAGATACTTAATCAGATTATCGGCTGCTAAATCTTTTGGATTAGCAAAGAAATTGTCTTGTGAAAAAGTGACTCTATTATTAAAAGTATTATCGGTAGGATGTAAAATTGGTTGAAATTTATTCCATCTTATGGAGGTACCTTTTTCATTATTCCATTGGTCTTTGCAGATGAAATAATTCTGGTAACTATCCTTAGAAGTTCCTTTCAAAGTTGGATTGAAATGTTCTATGGGATGACTAGAGGTTCTGCCTAGGTACGTTTCTGTGTAAGCACAAATATGATTTTGTTCTTTTAATAAGGTCGTTCTAATTTTTGTGTTATTTGTATTTTTTCCTACTTTATAAACAAGGTTTTTGATAGGAGAATTTGCTTTCTTATGGATCTGTCTCATGCTTCAAAATTATAGGTGTCGCCTAGTGTTCTATATTCTTTGATTAATACTTTTTTCTTTTTTGCATCAGTTTCTTTATCTAGTTTCCGTTTAATTTCTAGATATCTTTCCCATATTTTTATACCATATTCATTAAGATAGGAGACATTAAAATCTGCTTGTAATATATCATTTGGGTCATCTCCTTTTGGACTAGTACCTTGCTTGATTTGTACTTTTCCAGTTTGGTCAAAATAGAGAATGAACCGTTCATAAGGTTCAAAAGCAGCAGTAATTATAGGAGAATGAGTGGCAAAGAAAAACTGAGCAGTTGGACAGAGATTTGTATAATAATCAACTAATTCAAGTTGAATGTCTGGAAATAGAGACCGTTCTGGCTCATCCATTAATATAACGGTATTATTTGTATCTAGCTGATATAAGGGAATTGCTGATAATATTAGTTGTTTCGTGCCTGTACTAAGCCCTTTAGCAGGTAAAGCTATTTCTTGATTTTTTTGTTTTAGAACAATGTAATATTCTGTGTTATCAACATCCATTTCTAAATTAAACTTTGCAAGAATTGGGTTAAGGCAGTCTTGAGCTAATGGAACTTTAGGATTGGGATTTTGTTTATTCCATTCAGTCCTATCTTTTTCAATTTTAGCTATGTTTTTGAAGTCTCCTTTTTTCCAAACTTCAACACTTTTTTTGAATAGTTTTTCATTATAATCTTTTATATCCTGTAACAGAAACTGCCAAATTGCCTTTGATTGCTTTTTATCTAAAATAATGACCTTGTTCTGATATTTAATTTTATAAGTTGTATCTCCCTCTGATACTTTATTAATTATCTCTAATTCTTTCATTAACTTATCTGAATTGACAGCCTTTTCCTCAGGAATAATAAAAGAAGAAGTATGTTCAATTAATTCAGCAGGTAAGTAAATGGATAATCTTTTTTGTAGTTCGATTGATTGAAGAAATTCTTCTAAAATAAGCGTTTGTTCTTTATCTGTTGCTTGGATTAAGCCTCTTAAGATTGGATCTGTAAGTTTTATATGATTAATAGAAGCATTAAAATATACACCGTTTTTACCAATTGTTCTATCTCCAAAAAAGAATTCGCCAAGTTCTAATCCCAAATTAGCTTTTTTTCTATACGCATAATCTAGTTCACTAATGAAATCTTGAATTAGATTTAAGATAGTTGTTTTTCCTGTTCCACTTTGCCCGATAAAGCAAACTTTATCCAAAGGTTGCCCAGCCTTTTCATGCCCCTTTGGATATGTAAAATTTAAGGTAAGCTGATTAAATTGTTGGAAATTATCTAAGCGTAATTGTGTAATCTTCATTTAGTAAGATTTTGGCGAAAGATAAGTGATTTTTTGAACTTATTAAAAATCATAAAGACTATTTCTTTTATTCAATTAATGTTCAACTAATCTTTCTGCTTCAATTTAACAAAATATTCAAACTTTATTACCTCTAAAATACCAACAATTCTTCAATAAAATCGTACTTTTGCAGCCGTTTTGAGGCATAAGTAGACAGCCGTACTACTTAATTTTTAAAAATAGGTGAATTGTTGATAAGTTTTGGTAAAACCGTAGACCATCAACTACACACCATGAACCGAGTAAAAAATGGTTACAGTAAGCGAATTAGGCGTTCAATTTGGTAAGAGAGTTTTATTTGATGAGGTCAATTTAAAATTCAATCAAGGCAATTGTTATGGCGTAATTGGTGCGAACGGAGCAGGGAAGTCTACTTTCATGAAAGTAATGACTGGCGAGCATCAACCGAATAGAGGGGCGGTTAGTATAGAAAAAGGGCAACGATTAGCGGTGTTAAAACAGAATCACTTTGAATATAATGAAATTGGGGTATTGGATACGGTGATGATGGGGCATAAAGAAATGTGGGACATAGCACAAGAGAAAAATGCCATTTATATGAATCCTGACGCAACGGATGCAGATGGATTGCGGGCAGCAGACTTGGAAAATACCTATGGAGAAATGGGCGGATGGACAGCCGAAAGTGATGCAGCCGAATTATTGAGTCACATGGGCGTGAAAGAAGATACACACTATAAGTTGATGAAAGATTTGAGTGGTCCGCAAAAGGTAAAGGTACTATTGGCACAAGCCTTATTTGGCAATCCTGATATTTTAATGTTGGATGAGCCGACGAACGACTTGGATGCAGAAACGGCTACTTGGTTAGCAGACTTCTTAGCAGATTTTCCAAATTTAGTGATTGTGATTTCTCACGACCGTTATTTTTTGGATATGGTTTGTACGCATATCGTGGATATAGACTTTAAAAAGATTAAAATTTACCGAGGAAATTATACTTTCTGGTACGAATCTAGCCAATTAGCAGCACAGCAACAAGCGAATAAGAACAAGAAAACGGAGCAAAAACGAAAGGAAATGTTGGAATTTATCCAACGTTTTAGTGCCAATGCTTCTAAGTCTAAGCAAGCAACTTCTCGTAAAAAAGCGTTGGAGAAATTATCACTAGAAGACATTCAACCATCGACTAGAAAATATCCATTCATTAATTTTAAGCCAGAAAGAGCAGTTGGCGACCAAATTTTGAAAGTAGATAATTTAAGTAAAGTAGACCATAACGGAGAGATTCTTTTTTCTAATGTCTCTTTTACTATGAATAAAGGAGAGAAAATTTCTTTATTTAGTAGAGAATCTGCGGCGATAACGGCTTTTTATGATGTATTATCTGGTAAAACGGAAGCGACCACAGGAACAATTGAATTTGGTCAAACCATCACTAAAGCCTATTTACCCAACGAAAATGAGGAATTCTTCTCCGATGAAAACGATCAAGAATTAATGGATTGGTTGAGAATGTTTTCAGAGAATAAAGACGAGCAATTTATTCGTGGCTTTTTGGGTAGAATGTTATTTTCTGGCGAAGAAGTATATAAAAATACGAGTGTTTTATCAGGAGGAGAGAAAGTAAGATGTATGATGTCTAAAGTTATGTTGGCGCATCCTAATTTTTTATTAATGGATGAACCAACGAATCACTTAGATTTGGAATCTATTACGGCGTTGAATAATGCGATGAGAGATTTTCCTGGTAATATGATTTTTACTACCCATGACCACCAAATCATTTCTACGGTAGGTAATCGAATTATAGAAATTTCACCCAATGGCATTATTGATACCTTGATGGATTTTGAAGATTATATCAAATCGGATAAAATCAAGAAGCAGAAGGCTAAATTATATGGCGAAAAAGTAATGGCATAGATGGGAGTTGATGAGTTGATGAGTTAATGAGGTCAGGAGTCCTCATTAACTCATCAACTCATTACCTCAAAAGCTTACCTACTATTTGCAATTGACGAAACCAAATGGCCTTCTTTAATCAAAATTGTGAATAAAAATGAACAAACTATTCTTACTACTTTCCCTTTCTTTTTTATTTGTTTCAGTTATATTCTCCCAAGAAAAAAATCAAATCACTTATATTGCTAATGAAGGGATTATGATTGAGTATGAAGGTAAACGAGTCCTAATTGATGCGCTACATAAAGCTGAAAATAATAGAATTTACCGATCTACACAGGCTGGCTTTAGACATAGTATATTTGAGAAAATCATTCCGTTTGATACTATAGAATTATTCTTAGTAACCCATTTGCATGATGATCATTTTAGCCCACCGATGATGATAGATTTTTTAGAAAAGCACGATGAATCTATTTTAATAGCCCCCAATCAGGTAGTCGATACGATGAAAAATACCGAATATTTAGCAGGGCAGATATATCGGTTAAATGGAACAGACCAAGGCTTGATGTATGAAATGGATGGTATTAAAGTTCATGCACTACCGCTTATTCATTCCTACCCACAAAAAAATGCATGGATAGAAAACATGGGGTATTTGCTTGATTTTAATGGCTTGACCGTTTTACATATTGGAGATGCTGCATTTTTACCAGAGAACCTTCATCGTATCCAAAAAGCAATTGGCAAAGGGGTGGACTATGCCTTATTACCCGATTGGTATTTTGCAGATGAAAAAAACATTGCACAGGTAAAGCAAAAAATTAAAGCAAAACAATATATGGCGATGCATGTAATGGCTATAAAACCGGGTTCTTACGAAGGTCGATTGAAAAAGAGGGTAGCAGACTTTAAATTAGACTTGAATGTGTTGTTGAGAGAAGGGGAATTTCAACTATTAGAAAAATGATATTACTAACAGGTGCGGCAGGATTTATAGGGAGTTGTTTATTACAACACTTAAATGAGTTGGGACGAAATGACATTGTCCTTGTAGATGCGTTTGAAAGGGAGCAAAAGAACAAAAACTTTCTGGCAAAAAAATATCATCAAAAAGTCCATCGAGATCAACTATTTGATTGGTTAGCTATTCATGGAAATAGAATTACATTTATCTATCACTTAGGAGCTAGAACCGATACTACGGAGCAAAATAAAGCTATTTTCGACCGATTAAACTTAAGCTATTCTAAAAAAATATGGTCTTTTTGTTGTCAACAACAAATTCCTTTAGTCTATGCTTCTAGTGCAGCCACTTATGGTTTAGGCGGAAATGGATATGAAGACAATCATTTGATAGTGAATCAATTGAAGCCATTGAACCCTTATGGAGATTCTAAGAATGACTTTGATAAATGGGCGCTAAGACAAGCAAAAAAACCACCACATTGGATTGGACTAAAGTTTTTTAATGTCTATGGACCAAATGAATATCATAAAGGCAGAATGGCATCGGTTATTTTTCACACTTTCCACCAAATTCAACAAACAGGTGGCATGAAGCTTTTCCGTTCTCACCATACAGACTATCAAGATGGGCAGCAAAGTCGGGATTTTATTTATGTAAAAGATGTAGTTAGAATAGGTGCATTTTTCTTAAATACATCGAGTAAGAATGGCCTGTATAATGTGGGGACAGGGCAAGCTAGAACCTTTTGGGATTTAGCAGCGAATACCTTTAAAGCGATGAACAAAACGGCGAACATTTCCTTTATTGATACCCCATTAGACATTCGAGATACCTACCAATACTTTACCAAAGCAAATATTTCCAAATTGCGAAACGCTGGTTATCACTTACCTTTTTATGATTTAGAAACAGGCGTAAAAGAATATGTACAAGATTATTTATTGAAAGATGTTTTTTTATAACAAAGGCAACAAAATCTAGATTAATTGGTTTAAAAATATTGATATACTTGATATTTGATAAAAATAAATTTATCTTGAAATAAGACTACTAGTAATAACCAGAAAGCAGTCCTTTCCTGGAATATTTCTAAAATATTTTCCTTTGTTTAGCTTCGAGCCATTTTACTGACCAACCAGAAAAAATACTGTTCCGAGAGAAATTCAGTAGGTTGTAGTGCCTTAGTTATCCTACTGAATTAATTTTTGATTGTAGCCAATCACCTATTCACAAAAAGAGTATCCATCAAAACAGTTTTAATCAATGTAATAACTGCGAGTATCCTTGCATGCGGTCTATTAGTACTGTGATTCAAAAGTTTCACGTGTCCCCCGAACACAGCTATGCTGCTACTCTGAGGGATTTTTAAGGGTGAAGGTTTTTGCCAAGCTCCGATTTATCGAAGCGAGGCAAAACTTTATAAAATTTTTATTTCAAAGTACTAGTGTTATACTTTTTAAGACCGAATATATTCCAAAATATAACTTGACTGTTAAACGAATTAACTTTTTTGCAGCTAGTACAACTACTGCGGTGACTACTTAAAAGGTTTGCAAAAAAGTGATTCCCTACTAATCCCAGGTCGTATGAATAATGATCATCCAAAATTGTTCAGCGGATTTTTAATGCTTGTCATTTTTATATCCTGCGGGCATATAGCCTATGAGCCTTTTACGTATCAACCTCCTTTTATGAGTGTGGATACCGAATGGGCAGATACTACTTTAAGCCAATTGACGCTAGAGGAGAAAATCGGGCAATTATTTATTATAAAGTCTACTATCCCTCAGTCTGTTGAAAAAACAACACAATTGGTTCGTGATTTTCAACCTAGTGGTATCTTATTAGAAGATATTGAGGCGGTAAGCTACCAACAGACGATTCAACAATTAAGCGGACAAGTAAACATCCCGTTATTGAAACTGTCTGGCGAAATGACCTCGCTGAATAATCAATTCTCAGATTTACATGATTATCCAAATAATGCAACTTTAAGTGTATTGGGCAATGCTTTTTCAGACCAAACATTGCAAAGAAAATTATTATCGGATTATCAAAAGGTAGGTATAAACTGTAGTCTTTCTCCCAACATTCAAGCTTTTGAGCAACATCCCTTGGCCTATAATCCACAACAGCAGCCTCAAAATGATTTGGAACTAATCAGTCGAGCTGCTGATAGAGTAGAAGCCTTCCAAAATCGTAAAATTCTAGCGATTGCCAATGCCTTTGATTTTTATGTAGATAGTATCTCTGATGCTACGATAATGAAAATGGGGACATTTAATAAATATAAGCCATTGATAATTAGTGGATTGTCAGGGGTGATGTTAGGAGAAGGAATATTTGAAGGGGATTCGATTACACATCGTTTGCCTGAATTTTATAAAACTTTTTTGCAAACCCATCTACAATTTGAAGGCTTAATTTTTGGGGTAATAACAGAAACCATTACTTTAGAAGAATTACTATATGCTGGTGCAACTACGTTTATCGTAAAGGAAACAGCCTTGGCAACCAATATTGAACAACTAAAACAATTAGTAGCAGCAGGTACAATAAGTGAAGCGGTTATAGAGGCAAAAGTGCGTCAAATTTTACTAGCTAAAAAGTGGTTGAATTTGGATAAGAAACATTTCAATCAGGCGGTGAATTATCGTACCAATCCTATAGGTGGATCCCAAGTAGAAAAAGCCTATACCAGAGAACTATTTGAACAATCTATAATCTTAGCCAATAACCCAGATAATTTATTGCCTTTTAGAGATACTTATGCCAAAGAATACAAAGTAGTAAATGTTGGAACAGAGAAACTTTATACTTTCCAAAACCACTTTTTTAATTATGCGCATGCCAGTAATCATTTATATCGACCCAAATCGGACGGAAAAATTAATGCTTTAGCTTTTAATCCAATTCGCAATGGCGCTTTGGTGGTCACTTTAGATAATATTAATCTTTCTTTGCCCTTGCATGAAGCTTTTATTACGTCTATTAATATTCTAAGTGAAAGTAGTAAAGTCGTAGTAGTCAATTACGGGAATCCATTAAATTTTAGTTATTTAGATTCTACCATTACTGCCGTTCAAATTTTTGAAAGAAACGAAATCACCGAAGCTTTAGCCCCTCAACTATTATTTGGGGCGATTAGTGCGCAAGGGAAATTGCCGTTGGAAGTAGCGACATGGATGAAGAAAGGCACCCAAATTCATACACCCATTACTCGATTAAAATACACCATTCCAGAAGAAGTAGGTATTGCAGCTGAAAAACTAGCGAAAATTGATGATATTTTTGCGGCCGCTATTCGCCAAAAGGCGACTCCTGGTGGGCAGGTATTGGTGGCAAAACAAGGTAAGATTATCTATGCGAAAAAATTTGGGCATCATACCTATGAGGAGGAGCAAGCGGTCGAAAAAACGGATTTGTATGATATAGCTTCCATTACCAAAACAGCCGCTACTACGCTGGTGACAATGCATTTATACGAAGCGGCGCAAATCGAGATAGAGCAACCGATTAAAGATCAAATGACCCTACCTAAAAATGCAACAATAAGGAATATATTATTAAAAGATTTGTTGATTCATAAATCTGGTCTACAGCGAAATATGCCGATTGCTATCTATCTGAATAATCGAGGATTTTCTAAAGGTTGTACGACTTATTTTTGCGATATTCCTACGGATAGGCATTCCTTAAAAATAGCAGAGAATTTTTATTTTAATCCAGATTATTTGGAAGATATATATTTGGATGTCAGTAATTTACCAAGAACCTACAGGAGTCGTAGGTATTTGTATAGCGACGTTAATTTTTATTTAATCCACCAATTATTAGAAGAGCAAATAAAAATGGATTTAGATGATTATCTAAAAGCTCATTTTTACCAGCCCTTGGGATTAAGATTTTTAAGTTACAAACCATTAGAACGATTTTCAGCGGATGTAATTGTACCTACTCAAGTGGATAGATATTGGAGAAAAGGATTGGTTAGAGGGCATGTACATGATGAATCAGCAGCTATTTTAGGTGGAGTTGGCGGCAACGCAGGCTTGTTTGCCAATGCAGAAGATTTAGCAGTTATTTTTCAAATGCTTTTAAATGGTGGAGAATATGGAGGGCAACGATATTTAGCAGCATCGACCATCGACCATTTTACTGCTTCTATTCATGGCAATCATAGAGGGTTAGGATTTGATAAAGCCCGATATAATTATACGGCTTCTAAATCTGCGTCTAGAGGAACCTATGGACATTCTGGTTTTTCTGGAACGTGTGTATGGGTCGATCCAGAGGAAGAATTAATCTATATCTTTTTGTCCAATCGAATTTATCCTAGTCCCAAAAACGATCAATTAAAAAAGATGCGTGTACGACAAAGAATTCACCAAGTTATTTATGATGCTATGAAATCGGCTCGTTCAAGTGCGTTGAATATTCAAATGGCGGGAGAGTAGGCAGTAGGC
>CAZXYA010000238.1:0-12650 GCA_964644655.1 uncultured Saprospiraceae bacterium
GATATGTCTCAAGAAAATGTCGATCCAGCAGGCGTTCGAGTAGCAGGTTCTTTTAGTGAATGGACAGATGTTTTATTAGCAGATGCTGGAAATGGTATTTGGTTTGGAACAGTTGGTGTGGTGCCAAATGAGACTATCGAATTTAAATACAAGAATGGTCCTGATGGTTGGGAAGGAAATATAGAAGGGGAATGTGGAAATGATAATGGTAATAGAGAACTAATCGTAGGAGATATGGATGCGGCAGTTGCTCAAACTTGTTTCAACTCTTGTGATATTTGTATGGAAGAGCCAGATCCTGAACCAATTGGGGAGACTTCTTTGAATATTGAGAACTCTTGCATGAATGATGATGGTACAATAACCATTCGATTTGACTTACAATTTAATTGTGATTTAGCGGTAGGTAATTTAGCTGGTATGCCTGAAATCGGCTTCCATTCCGGGGCAAATAATTGGTCGGCAGTTGTAGATTGGGATGCAGAAACAGCAGTAACTGCTATTAATAACGGTAACGATGTTTTTGAAGTAACGATTGACCCAGTTGCTTACTATGGATTAGGCTCTATTGATGAATTAGAAAATATTTTCATGGTATTCAATCAAGGACCAGCATTTCCAGATGCTCCTTGGGCTTCGGAAGGTAAAACCAATGGTGAAGGTACACTTGGAGGCGATTGTGCAGATATTTTCTTGTTAGCTTCAGAATTGAGAAATTGTGCGGATATTGGTGGTGGAGGTGCTCTTTCTTCTGCGGTTCTTTTAAATGCTGGTTCTTGTGTGGGAGAAGATGGAACAGTAACGATTAACTTTAATTTAGCAGATAACTGTACGGAAACTATTGGCAGTTTAGCAGGTATGACGGAGATTGGTTTCCACTCTGGGGCTAATGACTGGACTTCTGTGGTTGAATGGGATGCAGATGGTGCAGTTACCGCTACTAATAATGGCGAAGACCAATTCTCTGTAACGGTTGATCCTGCTGCCTATTATGGTATTGCGTTAGCAGATTTAACCAATATTTTCTTTGTCTTAAATCAAGGTCCTTCTTTCCCAGATGATCCTTGGGCTTCTGACGGAAGAGCACAAGGAGAAGATGGCTGTGTAGATTTTAATCTGACTATTTCTGAATTATCTACTTGTGCTGCTGATCCAGTAGAACCGATGGTGCAAGATTTACCCTTAACTTTTGAATCGAATGCTATTGACTATCAATTATTTGCTTTTGGTAATGCCAATGCAGAAAGAATTGATAACCCTGATGGTGATGGACAAGTCTTAAGTTTAGAAAAAACAGTTGGTGCAGAAGTATGGGCAGGAGTAGCTATGCCTGTCGCTAGTGTCATTGACTTAACAGCAAATGCAGAAATGCACATAGATATTTGGTCACCAAGAGCTGGTGTTCCAATTTTATTGAAGGTGGAAGATACTAATTCTGCCCCAGATGCAAATGGCAATCCTTCTGTCATTGCAGAGGTAACAGCCAATACTACTATTGCGAGTGGTTGGGAAACTTTGACATTTGATATGTCTGCTCATCCTGGTTTTGCGACGACTAACGCTTATAATCAAGTGGTGGTTTTCCCTGATTTTGGTACTGTCGGTGCTGGTGAAACCTTCTTTGTGGATAATATTAGAACGGATTTGACTATTTCTACTATTGATTTGGTAGCAGCTAATCAGTTCCGAGTAGCACCAAATCCATTTAATAGCCAAACTTTGGTAACTTGGAACAATACTACTAATGCAACCTATCAAGTGAATTTACTAAATATAACTGGTCAAGTGGTGCAAGCTTACCAAAACGTCGAAGGTGAATCTTTAATGATTACTAGAGATAATTTAGTAAGTGGCATGTATTTCTTAAATTTCAGAGATGAAAAAGGAAATATGGGTACGATGAAATTATTGATTGATTAATACTGATTTTAATTAGATAAGAAGGCTTACTGAAAGATATTTCACTATTACTGGGTAACTTACCGTTATCCAGTAATTTTCAATTTTTTCTCAAAGTCCAAAAGAAAGCGGCTAATACTGAGCATTAACCGCTTTCTTTAAATTCTTAAATATTTTACGCTGCTTCTGCTGGTAAAATGGGAATGTCATATTCTTCCAATACCAAAAATAGTTCTTTCACATATTTACCTTTTAGGTGTAAATATTGGCGAATCATTAAGTCATTTTTTATTTTTTGACTATTAGTGATACTCTTATTTGCTCCTTCAATTAATTCCAGTAATCGCAAAATTCTAACGGGCCGATTGTCTTTATTTTGATTCATATGTAACTTTATTTTTCAAATGTCAATTTCAAAAATCCTTTTTTCACCTTCTTTCTATCTGTTTGATACCGCTTAAACCAGTTAGATTTCTCAGATTGATAAACAGGATAATTAGGATGATGCTCGGGAAACACTTCTACAAGATACGAATCAATAAACTGGTCTTCAAGAGAAAATGACCAAAATTTATCTAGTTTTTTAGTATCGATTCTAGACCAAACATCTGTATGTAGAAAAGTTACGATGTCAATATCTTTAGGATTATCTTTTTGTGTAACAAAACTACCATCAATCCATTGTTCAAAAAATGGAAAAATATTATCCTGAAAACCATATAAAAATCTAAGATAATTATCAAAAAGAAAAGCTCGTCTATCTGATTTAGGAAAACTATCTACAAAAATTAATTTTAATAAATCTACATCGGCTTCTATACCCATGTAGGGTTTTAAATAACCATTTTCATCAAATTCTATTTTTTGCATTATTTGGTATTCGTGAAAGATAAAACAAATATAATGTTTTAAATAAATAAAATTTAAGATTTTTTATGTTTAAAAGTATATTATTTTAGAATATAAACAACTAAAGAATATTATATGAAACTAATTTACAAATTATTCTTCCTTTCGGTAGGCCTCTTCCTCCTACCGAATTGGATGGCTGCCCAACGAACCGTCAACGGGACGATAACGGATGCAGAAACTGGTGAACCTTTAATTGGGGCAAGCATCCTAGTCAAAGAAACCCCCACAGGAACGATTACAGATTTTGATGGAAAATATACCATTGAACTACCCGCAGGTAAAGAGGTATTAACCGTCTCTTATACTGGCTATACTTCCGTAGATTTGACCATTGGTGCTACAAATGTCTTAGATATTCAGCTAAGTGCAGGGACGGTGTTAGAAGAAGTTGTTGTGATTGGCTATGGAACCGTCAAAAAAGAAGATGCGACTGGTTCGGTCCAAACCGTTAGTTCCGAAAAATTTAATAAAGGAGCGATTACTGGACCACAAGAATTATTGGCTGGAAAAGTAGCGGGTGTAACGATTAGTACCAATAGTGGCGCACCAGGAGAAGGGGCAACTATACGGATTCGGGGAGAATCTTCTGTGTCTGCTTCCAATAGTCCATTGATTGTCATTGATGGCGTACCTTTAGCCAATGGGGGTATTAATGGGGCTAGAAATCCGCTAAATGTTATCAATCCCAATGACATTGAAACATTTACCGTTTTAAAAGATGCTTCTGCTTCGGCTATTTATGGCAACCGTGCAGCTGGTGGTGTTATCATTATTACCACTAAAAAAGGAGCCATTGGCAAAGGAATAAAAGTGGGCTATAATGGAAATATCTCTTTTGGCGTCATCGACGAAAGGACAGAAGTTTTGGACGCTAGAGGTTTTAGTGCTTTAATTACGGATCGTTTTGGAGAAAATAGCCGAGAGGTCGAATTATTAGGTAATGCTGATACCGACTGGCAATCTGAAATTTATCAGACGGCTATTGGACATGACCATAATGTTTCTTTATCAGGAGCGATGAAGTCCCTACCCTATCGAGTTTCTTTAGGATATACCAATAAAAATGGCTTATTAAGAACGGATAATTTTGAGCGATTTACAGGAGGGATTAATTTAAACCCTGGCTTTTTGGACAATACTTTACAAATCAATTTCAGCTTAAAAGGCATGAGAATTAATAACCAATTTGCCAATCGTGGCGCTATCGGTTCTGCCATAGGTTTTGATCCAACTAAACCTGTTTTAGACCCTGAAAGTCCTTATGGTGGCTTCTGGACTTGGACGGATAGTAATGGCTTGCCTATTGCTTTAGCCCCCGCAAATCCATTGGCGCAGTTGGAATTAAGAGATGACCGTTCTACAGTCAATCGCTTGATCACCAATTTCCAAGTAGATTATCGCTTACCATTTCTACCTGCTTTAAGAGCAAATTTAAATTTAGGGTACGATAAAAGTGATGCCAATGGTAGTGTAGATGTACCAGCAGAAGCCTCTTTTGGTTTTTTCAATGGTGGAGAAGTAAGAACTTATTCTCAAGGAAGAGAAAACGAATTATTGGAGTTTTATCTAAATTATAAAGAAGATTTTGGTCAACATACTTTTGATGTATTAGCAGGTTATTCGTGGCAACATTTCTTTGAGGAATCTTTTAGTGAAGCGAATAATATTGCTGGAACAGAAGTTATCTCTGCTCCAAATAATAATGCAGAAGAACATTTTTTGGTCTCCGTATTTGGGCGACTGAATTATAGTTTTCAAGACCGCTATTTACTAACGGCTACTATCAGAAGAGATGGCACGTCCAGGTTTTCACCAGAAAATAGATTTGGCTTATTCCCAGCTTTAGCATTGGGCGTGAAAGTCGTTAACAAACCAACGGCAAATGGCTTATCTAATTTAAAATTAAGATTCGGTTGGGGCGTTACTGGACAAGAAGAAATTGGCGACCGTTATGCTTATTTGCCTCGTTACCAAGCAGGTTTTGATAATGCCCAATATCAATTCGGAAATGAGTTTATCAATACTTCTCGTCCAAATGGCTATGACGCCAATATTCGATGGGAAGAAACAGCGACTTTTAATGCGGCTATTGATTTTGGTTTGTTAAAAGATAAATTAACGGGTACTTTAGAAATTTATCAAAGAAATACCAAAGACTTACTCAATTTTGTTCCCGTTCCAGCAGGTACTAATTTGACAAATTTCATTACCACTAATGTAGGAGATTTAGAAAATAGAGGGATTGAATTATCTTTAAATACTACTCCCATTCAGACAAAGGACCAAACTTTAGATATTGGTTTTAATATTGCTTATAACGAAAATGAAATCACTCGATTAACTGCTACCGATGACCCCAATTATCAAGGTGTGCTAACGGGTGGTATTGCAGGTGGTGTTGGTAGTACTATCCAGATTTTTAGTGTTGGTTTTCCTGCTAGAAGTTTCTACGTTTTTGAACAAGTATACGATGAATTTGGCGTACCCGTAGAAGGTTTATATGTCGATAGAAACCAAGATGGGGTGATAAACGGCGATGACCAATATCGGCTGGAACAACCAGCAGCAGATTATAGTTTGGGCTATACAGCTCGATATGCGTATAAAAACTTTGATATTTCGATGGCTGGTCGAGCAAGCATTGGCAATTATGTCTATAATAATGTTTGGTCAGATGGCGCTTTTTATAATCGTTTGTCTAATTTAGGTATTATTAATAATGTCAATCCAGTTATTACTCAAATTGACTTTAGCAACCCACAATATTTTAGCGACCATTTTGTACGGAACGCTTCTTTTTTAAGAATCGACCACATTACCCTTGGCTATAATTTTAATGATTTATTAGGTGATTTTATGCGCTTATATTTGACGGTACAAAATCCAGCAGTTTTTAGTAACTATGAAGGCATTGACCCAGAAGTAGGTGGTGGAGTAGATAATAATATTTATCCTAGACCCCGAACTTTTGTCTTTGGGGTAAGTGTTGACTTTTAATGACGTAGCTTAGGCTAAAAAATCATAAATCATAAATCCATCAAAAAATCATTCACATCTGAGCTCTTAAAAACTAGATAGATTTAAGATGTATGATTTCTGATTTAAGATTTAAGATTTAAGGAATATGGTGCCTAATTCTTAACAACCTAGTTAAAAATCTAAGCTACTTTAAATTAATAATAATGAAATTTTCAATCATAAAAAAATTAAGCCTATTGGCAATAGGCATTTTACTCGCCCAAACAGCCTGTTTCAATGACTTGGACACCATCCCAATAGATGAAGACATTGTGACGTCAGCGGTTGTCTACGATGACCCAAGTGCTTACCAGGCTGTTTTAGCAAAATTATATGCAGGGCTTGCCGTTTCTGGGCAAGAAGGGCCTGCTGGTCAATCCGATATTGCGGGCATTGACGAAGGATTTGGGCAATATTTAAGAGGCTATTGGTACCATCAAGAATTTCCAACTGAAGAAGCGGTCGTTGGTTGGAATGACCAAACAATTAAAGATTTCCATGAGCAAGATTGGAGTGCGAATGATGGTTTTATAAATGCTTTTTATAGCCGTATTTTTTACCAAATTTCGCTAACTAATGAGTTCTTAAGAGAAACTACCGCAGAAAAATTAACCGAAAGAGGCGTAGATGCAGGACTGACAGCAGACATTCAATCATTCCGAGCAGAAGCACGTTTTTTAAGAGCTTTAAGTTATTACCACGCTTTGGATTTATTTAGAAATGTTCCTTTTGTCACAGAAGAAGACCAAGTAGGCGCTTTTTTCCCAGAACAAAATAGCGCACAAACTACTTTTGATTACATTGAATCAGAATTAAAAGCCATTGACAACGAATTATTAGCACCAATGACAAATGCTTATGGTCGGGCAGATCAAGCAGCAGCATGGGCCGTTTTAGCAAAATTATACTTAAATGCAGAAGTATATATTGGGCAAAATAAATATTCGGAATGTATTGACTACTGTAATCAAATCATTAATGCAGGCTATAGTTTAGACGCAGAATATCAACATCTATTTTTAGCGGATAATCATACTTCTAACGAAGTTATCTTCCCTATAACTTTTGACGGCATCAATACAAGAACTTGGGGCGGCATGACTTTTATTATTCGAGCAGGTATTGGTGGCGATATGGTGGCAGCCGATTTTGGCGTCGAAAGTGGCTGGGGCGGTACTCGGACGACTAGTGGCTTAGTCAATAAATTTACTAGTCAAGCTGCAACAACGGTGGAAGTTGTTTCCCCTAATTTTATAACGCCTAACTATCCTAGACTTTATGTGCCAGGGGAGTATCAAAATTGGGATCCTGCCAATGCAGATAATCTTTGGTCTCCAAACCGTGATGGTAATTTTGTTGGTTATTTCAATTTTATCAGGCAAACAGAAATCCAGTTTACGCCTCAACCCAACTGGAATTCCTCTTTTGGGGATGATAATGCGGACGGCATATTAGAATCTAGTGGTGGAAATATAGCAATTCCTGCTGGTGGTTTTTATCGAATTTCATTAGATGCCAATAACCTTACTTATAGCATAGACCCCATCACTTATGGTCTTATTGGAGATGCTACAGGAAGTGCAGATACGACAGACTTGACCTATAATGCGGTTGAACAATATTGGGAATATACGGGTAATTTAGGCGTAGGAAATTTTCAATTTGCTGCTAGAAACGGCTTAGATTTATTGGGAGATGCTGGCAATGCACTCTTAACTAGTGAGGGCAGTCCAATTACTATTGCCGAAGCAGGAAACTATACAGTTCGTTTGTTTTTAAATCGTCCAGATGTGACCTTCTCTGTTTCAAGACCTAGTGCAGATAGTCGGCAAATCTTTTTTACAGAAGGGCAATCCTTAGATATTTTTGATATTTCTCAGTTTCAAGAAGGTTTTGCAGTGGTTAAATTCCAAAATAAAACTTCAAATGGCGAAAATGGTTCGGATTTAGCTTTTCCTGATACGGATTTCCCCATGTATCGGTTAGCAGATTTTCATCTAATGTATGCCGAAGCCGTACTAAGAGGTGGTAGCGGCGGAGATAGAGCAACTGCTTTAGACCTTGTCAATCAAGTAAGAACTCGTGCATTTAAAGACCCATCGGGCAATATTACGAATGGTGAATTGACCTTAGATTTTCTCTTGGATGAAAGAGCCAGAGAATTATATTGGGAATGTCATCGACGAACAGATTTAGTTCGTTATGGGCAATTCAGTAATGGTACAGCTACTTGGCCTTGGAAAGGTGGTACACCAGAAGGTCGTCCTGTTGATGCTAAATTTGACATCTACCCTATTCCTTCTTCTGATATTGGAGCGAATCCAAATTTGACTCAAAATCCGGGATACTAGTTGCTAGTTACTGGTTGCTAGTTGAGTAGAACCAGCCAGCAACTAGCAACCAGCAACCAGTCTATTCAATAATAAAAAACAGCAACCATGCTTAAAAAATATATTCCATTATTATTTCTGACAACGCTCTTTTTTAGTGCTTGTACCGATAGCAATTCACTTGACGAAATAGGCCCAGTTGTCAGATTGGGTACACCTCCAAATATTACAGCAGGACCCGATAATTTAGTATTTGAAGAAGCGAACGAAGCCAACGCCATTACAGCCATTACTTGGAGTGCTGCAGATTTTGGTTTTTCTGCCGCTACGACTTATGAAGTGCAGATTGATGTACTTGGTAATAATTTTGCGGATGCTTTGACTTTGGGACAAACTACTGGCTTATCTTTAGAAAACTTAACCGTATTCAGTTTAAATAATTTATTATTTGCCCAAGGTTTTCCAGAACTGACCCCACTTGATTTTGAATATAGAATTGTGGCAACCATTAGTGAAGAAATTGATGCTTTAATTTCTCCAGCAAGCCCTTTGAATGTAACCCTTTACGAAGTGATTATCATTTTTCCTAAATTACATTTACCAGGCGATTATCAAGAATGGGATCCTTCAACCGAAGTCAATGTTATTTTCTCTTTATTGAGTAATAAAAAATATGAAGGCTTCAATTATTTTGGGGTAGATGGGGCCATTTTTAAATTTACGGATGGACCGAGTTGGGATGTCAATTGGGGAGATGAAGAACCAGATGGCACTTTAGACCCACAAGGGATTGGTAATGATATTCCAATTGGTGGTGCAGCAGGTGTTTATTTTATTAACTGTAACCTTAATTCCCTAACCTATACGATTGAGCCTGCATTTATGAGTGCATTCGGAGGGGCTACAGGTAGTGAAGATATTAATTTTGACTATGATGTGGAGAATAATCTATTATCAGTAACCACCGATTTAGCAGCAGGGAGTCTGCAATTTCGAGCCAATAGTGGAGAAGGATTGATCTTAGGAGATAATGATGCGAATGGTAAATTACAAATTGATGGCGCTAATATTTCCGTCGCTGAAGCAGGCAATTATACGATAAATTTGAATATACTGAATGAGGCGGAGTATAAGTATGAGTTGATTAAGAATTAGGGTTCTGTTATAAAACAATCCCTGATTTTTAAAAGGGCGAAAAAAATCATACATCTGAAATCATACATTTGAAATCATAAATCTATCTAATTTCTATAGGATGGATTTATGATGTATGATTTCAGAACTATGATTTATGATTTTTTCAGCCCTAAAATACGGAGAGAAAAAATTCTTATATTCTCCATAATATTGAACAACCCAATTTAGGTTTTTTTAAATTATTCTCGATTCAACCACCAACCCAACCAAGCACCAATCACTCCCCATTGCACAACTGTATCTATCAACTCAGGAATAGAATTAGATTTAAACCATATACTATCCATATAACTAATCGTCATATAACCTATGGCGCCAACCATTAAGGAGGCTATAATTGACATTTTCATATCTAAATCTTTCATCCGAACTAATAACCATATCAATAAAAAGACCGATAAAAAATCTACTAAAAAACCTCTGGCAAGATTAGACCCAAAAGTAAGTTCATAAGCATGGTGATAACTGAGTTGTGCCCAAGGTTTGCCTTCTGTATCTTTTGCCATTTGTTCTTGTGCATCTCCTCCTGCATCTAATGGCAAACGAGGCATAAAATATTCTCCTTCTGGCACTTTATTATCTGCCAATGCTTGTAAAATAGCGTCTTGCTGTGGTAAATGTTGCATTTGAGAACTGTGAAAATTACCAGGTCCAAAAGAAATAAACTGCCAAATAAATAGGATTAAGCCGCCAACGAGCGCACCAATTAATTGTTTTTGCATTGCGTTTTGTTTTGATGAAAAAATAAAATATCATCACAAAATACAAATTATTTTAAAATTAAAAAATAAAAACAATTATTTTACTCCCCCTCCTATTCTGCTTTCAAACTATTAACGGGATTTGTCAATGCCGCTTTTAGCGATTGCCCTCCGACTGTCATAAAAGCAATCATCAAAACTAAAATTCCAGCAACACCAATTATCCGCCAATCTAAATCAATCCGATAGGTAAAATTAGCTAACCAATAACTCATTTGATACCAAGCAATAGGTGCAGCAATGATCAATCCACCTACAACTAAATACAGGAAGTTTTTAGATAATTCAAAAACTATATTGGGTACAGAAGCCCCTAATACCTTGCGAATCCCTATTTCCTTTCTCCGTTGTTCGGTCATAAAATTTGCCATCGCAAATAATCCTAAACAAGCTATAAAAATTGCCAACACAGAAAAAATGATAAACAATTGCCCTACTCTACTTTCAGTCAGATACATTTTCGCAAAGCGATCATCCAAGAAAGTATATCGAAATGGTTGAGTGGGCGCAAAAGTTTTCCAAAGTGCCTCTGTCTTTTGAATCATATTCGCCATATCCTTACTGTTCCCTTTAATGGAAATGGTTTCGTTATTATCACTCAAAAATAGGCCTAGGCCTCTAACTTGACCTTTCAAGGATTCATAATTAAAATCTTCTACGACCCCAATAACTGTATAGGGCGCATCTAAAAAGGGACTCTCTATTTGTTGACCAATAGGGTTTTGCAAACCAAAATTCTTAATCGCTGTTTCATTTAAAATAACGGCGTAATTATCTGTTGTCATTTCTAGTAAAAAATTCCGCCCTGCTATAATTTTCATATTCAAGGTGCTCAAATAATTTTCATCTACTGGCCAAGCTTGAATATAAAATTGCTCCTTACTGGCATTTTCTCCTTTTGCATTAAATGCCATTGAATTTCTTCTAGCTCCATCCAATGGTAAAAAGGGAGTCATCGTGGCATCCTTAATTTCTGGAATTTCGGTCAAAGCATTTCTAAAAATTTTAGCTTGATCGCCTAAGGTATAGGTATCATTGATCAACATAATACGATCTTTATCAAAGCCTATTTTTTTATTTTGAATAAAATTTATTTGCTGATAAACCACAATAGTCCCTATTATTAAACCAATCGAAATCGCAAATTGTCCGACAACCAACCCACTTCTTAACCACCTACTTTTAGCCCCTTTGCTTAAGGTCCCCTTCAATACTTTAATGGGTTCGAAAGCGGATAAGTAAAAAGCGGGGTAAAGTCCTGCTAATAAACCAACGAATATTGCTAGGCCAATTAATAATGGTAAAAATCCGATAGTAGAAAACGGAATCGTCAAATTTTTTCCAGATAATTCATTAAAATAAGGCAGTAGACCATAAGCAATAAAACTACCTAAAATAAAGGCAATAAAGCTCATTAAAATAGATTCTATCAAAAATTGAGTCACCAATTGTGATTTGAAAGAACCTAATACTTTTCGCACGCCAACCTCTTTCGCCCGATTAGCAGATCGAGCCGTAGATAAATTCACAAAATTGACTAGAGCAATAATGAAAATAAATAAAGCAATCAGTCCAAAAATTTGGACATACCGAATATCTCCATGTTCTTCCATAAACGTGGCAAATTCGGCAGAATAGAGATGGATTTCGCTAACAGCTTGTAAGGTTACTCGATAATATTCTCCATTTTTTTCCTTCTCTTCTAAATCTAAATTCTGCACTTCTTTGAATGCGGGTGTAAAATGTCGCAAAGAAAAATCCTGAAATTTCTGTTTTAAGTCGGCAGGATTTGTTCCATCTTTTAAAAGTGCATACCCATAATAATTATTAGAAACCCAAGTAGTATTGGTTGCTGCATCGGTTAAAGAGGGCATAGCAATAAAAAAATCAAAATGAAAATGACTTTGATCTGGAATATTTTGGATGACGCCCGTAATTTTAAAAGATTGATTGGCATCATTATTTAATATTAAGGTCTGCCCCATTGGGTCTTGGTGTGGATAATATTTATCTGCTATTTTTTTGGTAATGACAATGGTTTGAGGCTCTGTTAGTAGATTAGCTTTATCTCCAAAAATCAATGGTAAATCAAATAATTCAAAAAATGATTGATCAGCATAGACAAAATTTTCCTCAAATTTATTGTTAATTGCTCCTTCTCTTTTCACTAAATTTGTCCCTGCATTCTCAAAATAGGGATTTAGTCGAGCTATCTTTACCACCTCCGGAATTTCTTCGACCATCGTTTTTGGCAAAATTGGTGGAATCGCATTACTCTTACTCTCCCATTCTCCTAGATTTATATCCAATGAAATACGGTATAAATTATCAATATTGGTATGTTGTTTATCGTAACTTAGCTCATCTTTAATGTATAGTGCAATCAGCATACAACAAGCAATACCTAATGCCAGACCAGTAATATTAATAGCACTATAAAATTTTTGTCGTTTGATTTGTCGAAAGGCGGTTTTAAAATTATTTCTTAACATAATGGGTGTCGGGTTTATATTTTTAATAGTGGATAATCGAA
>CAZXYA010000239.1:0-12648 GCA_964644655.1 uncultured Saprospiraceae bacterium
TGGGCATCGACCCGGAAAAAGAAAATGCATTGACGGGCATTGCCGATAAAATTGTCGAAGGAAAATTTCTAACGGAATCTGATAACTCCGTCATCGTGGCAAGTGGTTTGGCTAAAAAACTAGGTTTGGGCTTGCAAGATACGCTAGTGATTATTTCGCAAGGTTATCATGGGGTCAATGCAGCTGGTAAATACCCTATCAAAGGCATTTTTAAATTTGGTTTACCCGATTTGAATAAACGGTTGTTAATCTTACCACTTAAAACGGCCGCTACTTTTTATGGGGCCGAAGGTAGAGTAACCACTTTAGCCTTAAAAATTGCGGATAGAAAAACCGTTCCTACTGCGGTAGCCAATTTAAAAACTCAATTAATACCTATTGAAAAATTTGAAGTATTAGAGTGGCAGAAATTAATCCCTGAATTGGTAGAGGCCAGACAATTGGATGAAGCGGGCGGATATATTGTATTAGGCATTTTATACCTGCTTATCACCTTCGCCATTTTTGGTACGATACTGATGATGACCAAAGAACGGAGCTATGAATTTGGGGTATTGACGGCTATCGGGATGCGTCGAGGCAAACTCTTTTCCATCATCTGGCTAGAGACTATTATAGTGGCAATGATCGGTGCCATCGTGGGTATTTTGATGAGTATTCCATTAGTTTATTATTTTAATATTAATCCAATAGACATGGCGGTAATGGGAGAAGAAGCAGTAGTTGCCTACGAAAAAATGGGCATCCAAAGCACCTTACCTACTGCCTTTGAATTTGGTATATTTTTCAAACAAGCTTTAGTTATCTTTTTGGTTACCAGCATTTTAGCTTTATATCCGCTGATTACCATCATGAACCTAAAGCCCGTGGAAGCGATGCGGAATTAAGGTGTAAAGGTACAGAGATACAAGGGTTCAAAGGTATAAAGCCTCCGAATCTCTATACCTATGAACTAGGCTGTTCAGAATTACGGCGATATAGGAATTTTTTCTTCCTGTATTTTTCTAGGGCAAAAAATCATAAATCATAGTTCATACATCTTAAATCATAAATCTGTCACGTAAAAACTACATGGATTTATGATTTAAGATGTATGATTTCAGATTTAAGATTTTTTCACCCTTTCAAAAATCAGAAGAACTTTATCCCATATTCTGAACAGCCTACCTATGAACCTCTATACCTTTCAACCTTTAAGGAATCAATTAAAATTAAAATGCAAATTAAAATTAAAAAACATCCTGGCAATCAGCAGTTTATAATCTCAAATTTGTAAATTTATTTTTTCAGCATTCCTAAACCTTATTAACTCATTAACCTCATCACCTTATTAACCTTACAAATATGTTACTACAAATAGCTTGGCGAAATATTTGGCGGAGTCGAACTCGAAGTTTGGTCGTTATTGGAGCGGTGTTAATTGGCGTTTGGTCCATCTTATTTATTGTGGCTTTTTCAGGTGCCATTGTAGGTGGTTATGTAAAAAATGCGATTCAAAATGAGACCTCTCACCTGCAAATACACCATCCAGATTTTGTAGAAGATAAGGAAATCAAATATCTATTGGACAATCCTGCTGCTACCTTGGAAAAGGTCGAATCGACGCCAATGGTAGAAACAGCTACCTTGCGAACGGTTGTAACGGGAATGCTTCGTAGTTCGAGAGGCGCAAGAGGTGTGACGATTAAAGGTATTGACCCTGTCAAAGAAGCAAGCGTAACTGCCTTTGATACCAAAATCATTGACGGAAAATATTTCACCGATGGTAAAAAGAATCAAATTATTATTAGTCAAGAATTAGCAGAAAAGCTAAAATTAAAAATACGGAAAAAAGTCGTCGTGCAATTTCAAGATGTTAATAATGACATCATTGCAGGGGCGTTTAGAATTGTTGGGATTTTTAAAACAGGAAATACGATGTTTGACCAAAGCAATATTATGGTCAATCGTACGGATTTGAATCGACTCATTGGTCAAGAAGGTGTTGCCCATGAAGTGGCTGTAGTGCTTAGTGATAAGGAGGAATTGATTCCAACAGGAAATCAATTTAAAACAGCCTTCCCCAATTTATTGGTACAAAATTACCGAGAAATTTCTCCTGAAGTACAACTTTATGAATCTCAAATTGATATTTCTGCTACCATCTTCACCACCATTTTTATGCTGGCGTTAATTTTTGGCATCATCAATACCATGCTCATGGCGGTGCTAGAACGCAATAGAGAATTAGGAATGCTCATGGCGGTTGGCATGAATAAAGGTAAAGTCTTTCGAATGATTGTTTTGGAAACTTTATTGCTTGGCTTAGTGGCTGCCCCAATTGGCTTATTATTAGGCTGGCTGACCATCAACTACTTTGGCAATGTGGGCATTGATTTAAGGGCCTTTTCCGATAGCATGGAACAATTTGGTTTGGAAACCCAAATATATACAGAATTACCTTCTAAATATTATGTCTCTTTGGCTTTATCCGTCCTTTTTACAGCTTTGCTGGCTTCGTTATATCCTGCTTGGAAGGCTATCAAATTACGGCCTGTAGAGGCTATTCGGAAGATATGATTTTCTTGAGGGGTGACATCCTCCTTACCCCCTTCAAAGGGGGAATTGCACCGTGCAAACCAAAATCTTAGGAATAAACTTTAACATTTTACCTCTTGTGAGAGAGAACTTAACGGCCTTGCATTCAAAGAGGGAATGATTTAGTGCAAACTTCAAATCTCTGAGAAATTTCAATAATTCATCTCTTTTGAAAGAGAATTTAACAGTCCTCTTTCCAAAGAGGAAGGATATAAAAAACTAAAAATCAAGAAACAACTACAATATTTAAAGCTAACACAATGCTTTCCCCCTTTGAAGGGGGTTAGAGGGATGTTACGCTAATAGTTCAATAAAACACCATGTCAATGACCGTCATAAAAGCAAGTAACTTAACCAAAACCTATAACCCTGACAAAATCCCTGTTCGGGCTTTACGTGGAGTCGATTTAGCCATCGAAAAAGGAGAATTTACCGCCATTGTCGGACCTTCTGGCTCAGGCAAAACGACTTTATTAAATATTATCGGAGGTTTAGACCGCCCAAGTGTTGGGCAAGTGGAAGTAGGTGGTAAAGATATTTCTCAATTATCTGATAATCAATTAATTGATTTTAGAAAAGATAATATTGGCTTTGTTTTTCAAGCTTATAATTTGATTCCGGTATTGACAGCAAAGGAAAATGTGGAATTTGTGATGATGCTGCAAGAGCGGCCTAAAAAAGAACGAGATGATAGAGCGGAAAGTTTATTAACTGCGGTCGGTATAGCTGATAAAATGGATAAACGACCTAGTGAATTATCAGGTGGTCAACAGCAAAGAGTTGCGGTGGCAAGAGCTTTAGCTTCTAAACCAGCCTTCATTTTAGCCGATGAACCAACAGCTAATTTAGACTCTGAATCTACAGCTGGCCTGTTAGATATGATGGCAGAAATGAATAAAGAAGAAAACATCACCTTTGTTTTTTCTACCCATGACCAACGAGTGATTGACCGAGCGAGACGAGTGGTGACTTTGGTGGATGGTAAAATTGTGAGTGATGAGCGGAGGTAGTGGCAGTTGGCAGTTGACAGTAGGCAGTAAGCAGTTAACAGTAGGCAGTTGGCGGTTGGCAGTAAGCAGTTGGCAGAGGGTAAAGATTCGCACAATGTTTCAAAATTTGCAGGATGTTCTCCCTCGCTGGCGGGGGTTGGGGGGTGGAGTATTCATTATTTTATTAATAACCACTACCTTATCCGCCCAAGATAGCGAAGAAAAAAACTGGAGTCTCCAAGGCTATACCAAATCCCTACAAAGCCTATTTAATCTAAATATCCCAGGAATTGGTGACCAAACCATTTCTGATAATTTCCTACACAATCGACTCAACTTTAATTGGTATCCTTCTGATAATTGGACTTTTAAAGCAGGGCTGCGAACTCGTTTTTTCTTTGGCGAATTTACTAGAAATCAACCCGATTTTAATGCGAGCTTAGATGAAGCTGCCAATGACGTCCTCGATTTAACTTTATTAAATGTAGGCGAAAAAACCATTTTGCACAGTTACCTCGACCGAGCTTATTTTCAATACAATAAAGATAATTTAGAAGTCAGATTTGGGCGACAACGGATAAATTGGGGCATTAATACGGTTTGGAATCCCAATGATTTATTCAATGCTTTTACTTTTACGGATTTTGATTATGAAGAGCGCCCTGGGTCGGATGCTTTACGCATTCAATATTATATTGGTTATGCTGGAAGTATAGAGTTTGCCATTAAAGCCTTTGATAATACTGACGAAATTGTGGCAGCAAGTTTGTATAAATTTAATAAATGGAATTATGATTTTCAAGTATTGGCAGGCTGGAGTCAAAAGGATATAGTTTTAGGCGGTGGCTGGGCAGGTAGTCTAAAAGATTGGGGGTTTAAAGGAGAGTTTAGTTGGTTTAATTCAACCATTGCCGAAGTAGATAATAATTTTGCGGCTACCTTAAGTGTCGATTATGCTTTTGAAAACAGTTTATTTATAGCAGGTGGTTTATTATATAATGAGGTAGGTACAACTAGCAATTCTAGTAATATTTTCAACTTTGAATTATCGGCTCGGAATTTATATCCTTATAGATGGTCGGTTTTTACTTCAGCAGGCTTTCCAATAACGCCTTTATTCAACGCCAATATTGCAGTAATCTACTCCCCTATTACTGGTCATCCTTTATTTCTTACGCCTACTTTCACCTACTCCTTGGGACAAAATTTAGATGTGGATTTAGTTAGTCAAATTGTTTTACAAAATAATGCAGAACGATATGGAAGCGATATTCAGGCTTATTTTTTGCGGGTGAAGTGGAGTTATTGATGCAACTTTTTGTAATTAGTCGTAGATTTCATCACGGTGCAGCAGAAGGTGGATATTATGGAGAAGTGGTTATTACTTCCTATGATGAATTAACTAATATTATTGAGGGAGAAATCAGAGGAGAGCTTATAAAGGATGAATGGCCGCCCAGTAATGAAATAATCCAAATAAATTTGAGAGGAGGTAAATTTAGAGGTCAAATAAAATAAAAAGACAGTAGGCAGTCAAAAGTGGCAGTAGGCAGTAAGCGACTGATTTCCAACACCCAACTTTTGTACAAATACAGTTATTTTAATACTCCGTACAATTTTAAAATTAGAATTGATTATCAATGACTTATGAAAATATTTCACGCAGAGGGCGCAAAGCCCGCAGAGATATAATAAGTTGATTATCAATACTCTGCGAACGCTGCATTCTCTGCGTGAGAAAAACTGCATGGACTATTGTTATTTGAACAGTCTCAATAAAAAATCACCATTATCCAAGAGACAATAGTGATTTTTTATTCCGTAAAACTAGTGACTAATCAACCAGTCATCAAGCACAAAATTACTTACCTGTAACCAGTCTGAAGTACTCATCCAGCCCAGGCACTAACATAATCTCTGTTCTTCTATTCATAGCCTTTCCTTCATCTGTTTCGTTATCTGCTTTAGGATCGTGTTCTCCTCTACCAGCAACCGTTAGTCTAGTAGGAGAAACTTCGCCAACTTTTTCTAAGTAGTTCGCTACTTTCATCGCACGCTTCACACTTAAGCTCCAGTTATCTTTGCTAGAAGTAAATTGGATAGGGTCTGCATCAGCATGACCTTCTACCAATACATCAATCCCTCCGTTTGCCTGAATCACTTTAACAACTGCATCCAAAATCATCTTTGCGTCTTTGCTTAAAGTTGACCGACCAGAGTTGTATAAAATTTTATCAGATAAAGACAACATGACTGCACCACCTTTAGTCGTGATTTCCATGCCTTGCGCTTCTGCTTCACTTAAAGAACTGGTTAACTTATCGGTTAAGGCTTTGGTTAAAGCCGCATTTCTAGCTCCTTCTGGCATACCATTGATAGTTTCTAAAGCTGCTTTAAATTGCTTTACCTCTGCTTCCGTCATTACAGAAGTACCCGATAAAGAAGAATAGATAGTTGCTTGCTTTGCTTGTTCAGCCGCTACGTCACTTTTTAAAGTAGTGATTTCACCATCTTTACCAGTTAATTCCGTTTGTTGCTTGGCAACTGTTGCTTCCAAATCAGCAATTTTGCCCATCAATGATGTTTTTTCATCATTACAAGTGTCCAATTCGCCTTTCGTTTTTTCTAAAGTCGATTGTACTAAATCTTTGCTTTCTTGTAAAGCCAAGAAGTCTTTCTTTTTAACACATGATGTCATAACCAACAACATGCTGACCATTAATAAACTGAATTTGTTCATATTAATTATTAAATTTTTTAAGGCGGGAATTTTGAGGTGTAGGTAGTTTTATTGAAGACTGCTAAAAAGTCAACTTTCAAAAATATCCCTTAAATAAATATACGTATTTTTTAGCGGCGCAAATGTAGGAAAGAATAGAAGAAATAGCTTGTTTTTATCTTGTTTATTTTTGTTAAAATTGACGGATTAGGGATTTCGCAAAAAATAACCTACGCAGACGAGCTAGGAGGATAGGTTGTACGGATTTAACATGAACAAACGCTGTTTGTGACCCGCTTGCGGACGGGGTGGCAGGCGGATTAAAACAGATTTTTTCTTAGGGCGTGCACTTGTTTTGCGTAGGTTATTTTTTTCCTTTTCCTTTTCCCTTATTTCCTTAAACAGCACTTTTTGTATTTTTTGCCGCTACCACAAGGGCAAGGTTCGTTTCTACCGACATCAGGACTTGTTTTTTTGAATGGCGTGAAGTCGTTATAAACGGTTTTTGGTGCTAATCTAGGGTCTTTTTTATCTGCCAATCGCTTAGTAAAATAATCATTTTTGGGAAAATTATAACTATCTATCTCGTCCTTTTCTATTCGAGCGTACCACTCGTTAATTTTTGAATATTGTTGAAATATACTAATTGGCTCATAAAACCTAAGTGGGGCAGTTTGTAGCAATGACTCGGTCTCTTTCCAATCAACAGCTCTATATTCAGCTACTAAATTTCCCTTAATGGCAATTTCAATTTCAGGAAGCAAAGCTTTTACTCGACAATCAATTAAATCCCAAACTAGGCTGGTTAAATTTTGTTTTTCTTTTGTCCATTCTCGTGATTGGGACGCCTTTTCAGTTAATTCCCTTAATAAAGCTTGATATTGTGGTAATAGAATAATCTGCTCCTCTGGATTATTAATAAAATAGGCAGAAATAGCTGTAATGTGAGGACTATTTGCAAATTCTTCCTTAGGTATTTCTCGAATAAATAGAAATAATTTAGTTATATCACTTTTTGCCAGTTTATAAAAAGCTACCCATACTTCTTCCGTTAGTAAATCCCCTAACCAAAAATCTAAGGATTCATATTCCTGCCTCAAAAATTGATTCAAAGCAGGTAAAGCCTCTATGGCTTCTAATTCACCCAATAAAAAAATAGCATGAGCAGGTGCTAAAAAAAGCGATTCTTCAGGGGCTTCTTCATAAAATCCATCATAATCTTTAAAATTCCGAGTAGCTTCGTCCAATACTTCTTCTAAATCTTTGATTAGAGAAGGGCGCGGTAAAGCCAAGATTCCTTCTAATGTAGCTTTTGGAATACTAAAATCATGCTCGTATAAAGCCCCAATTTCCGGATGGATTAAGTTTGGATTTCCTTTCATTTTTAATTTTTACGCAGTTTTGTGCAAAAATACATTTTTAGCTTATATCTGGTATATCTTCCAAGAGATAATAAATAGCTAAGCCCATTTTTTTTGCCTTTTCTGTTTCTATATCTGCCCCTTTAGATGCTCCTTCAATCCGCAAAATAGCATCACATTTCGTTAGTACTCGATGTGCAATAGGATAGGAATACTTTTTTGTCTAATAGGGAAAGAAAATAAGCTTTTTCTTCCTTTTCTAAGGCTATGTGTTTTGCTATATTTTGCAGGATTAAATTAGGTTTTTTCATCATTGAATTAATTGGTATTTTACAAGTAAAGGTAGGACTATTTGAGTTACTTTCTTCTAGTTGTTATAGGTAAAACAACTTAAAGTCATTCTTGCCGTAAAAAAATTACGGCTAAATCAATTATTTATAGTATATTAGACTAGAATTTAAATTAAAAATAATGCTAACTCGATTCTCTGTATCAAATTTCAAAGGTTTTAATGAGGAATTTATCTTCGATTTACAAAATCCGAATGGTTATGAATTCAATACAGAAAGTATAAAGAATGGAATTGTTAATCATGCTATTATTTATGGTAAAAATGGAGTGGGCAAGTCAAACCTTGGCTTTGCCATATTTGATATTGTTAAACATTTAACAGATTTAGGATCAAATGAATTTCAATATTACGGCTATCAAAATGCGCTTAATCCATCTAATACTACCCAATTTCACTACGAATTCTTAATTGATTCCAATAAAGTCGTTTATAAATATCAAAAAACGGATTTTACGACTATCATATCTGAATTATTTTCTATAAATGGACAAGAATACATATCTATTGATAGAGAAATTAGTGATGAGACTAAGGTAAATCTTAGCGGTACAGAGCATTTAAAAACAATTTTGCCAAATAAGAATCTATCTGTTTTAAAATACGTCAAGAACAATTCAGTTTTAGATAACAATATTGAGAATCAAGCTTTTTTAAACTTTTTCAAATTTATTGAAGGTTTACTGTTTTTTCGGTCTTTACAAGGAAATATTTATTTAGGTTTAGAGATTGGCAAGAACCCTATACAAGAAGATATAATCAAGAATGGGAACGTTTCTAATTTAGAGTCATTCTTAAATACTGCTGGAATCGAATGTAAATTAACTGTTGAGAAACAGTCTGATAAAGAGGTTATAGCATTTGATTTTGATGGAAAAACAATTCCTATTTACAATATTGCCTCTACAGGTACAAAATCACTTATTCTTTTTTATTTTTGGCTACAAAGATTAAGAGAAAAATCAAAAGTATCTTTTCTGTTCATTGACGAATTTGATGCCTTTTATCACCATGAGTTATCTGCCTTAATTGTTGAAGAACTAAAAAAAACAGGCGTTCAATTCATTTTAACAACGCATAATACCTCCATTATCAACAATGATTTATTAAGACCTGATTGTTATTTTTTGATGGACAAACAATCCATTAAATCATTAGCTAAAAGTACCCGCAAAGAATTGAGAGTGGCTCATAATATTGAAAAAATGTATAAAGCAGGTTCTTTCCATGCCCAGTAATATACTTTTTGTTTTTGAAGGCGAGAAAACAGAAAACAGAAAAACAAATAACTGATAGCCTCACAAAGTATTTTATCAATGATGAAGACAATACCATCATTCGATGCGTCTATTGCAATGATGTGTATGAACTTCATAAGGTCATTGCAGAGGATAGAGATTTAGATACCTTCGCCCTGCTAAAAGAAATTCCACAAAATGAACAAACACTAGCCGCTTATACTAGAAATGACTTTGCAGAAATCTATCTATTTTTCGACTATGATGGGCACGATAATTTAGCAGAAGATGAAAAGGTAAAAGAAATCTTATCTTTCTTTAATGAAGAAACAGACACTGGAAAGCTTTATATTAGTTACCCTATGGTTGAAGCGTTAAAACATATTCCCAATCATATCAATTTTAAAGATTTAAAAGTACCTGCCAAAGCAAATATCCAATATAAAAAAATAGTCAATTCAGAGGCAAAGAATGAGTTAAAGCAGCTAAAAAAATACACAAAAGAGACTTGGGTTTCTCTCATTGCAATCCATCTAAAAAAGATGAATTTTGTAATAGAGGATGATTATTCTCTACCTTCTAAAAATAAGACTCAATTTGACCTCTTCTTAAAGCAACTTGAAAAATATATAGAAGTCGATGCTACCGTTGCTGTTTTAAGTGCTTTCCCTATTTTTTTATTTGATTATTATGGTGCTGAATATGTTTCCAATTTAATGATGAAGAAATAAGATTAGGTGATTGGCTTCTTGTCTATTTTTTGTTCAGTAAGGTTATGAGGATTTATTTAATACCCATAGGTGGGTGTTCACCAGATGCAATAGTCAATTTTCTAATATTTACAAGTCCTTTTCTGTTTAGTTTTAACAAGACAATTGTTGTTCTACCAATAGGAGTTAAGCCAATTATCTCTAGATAATTATTACTCCAAGCAAAATGTGTCTTCCATTTATGCATTCTAGGATTAAAAATAGATACTTCTTTTTTTGTTAAAGTGTCTATTGCTGTAATTTTATCAGATTTAAAGCCATTACATCCACCACAGGAATAAGCCAAATTTTCTAAGGTTGTTGCTCCATCTTTGTCTAAGGGCAAAATGTGGTCTATAGGAAAGGTATGGATGGCATTATGTGCCCAACTTTGACAATATTCGCATCTGCCATAAGCTCTTTTTATTACTGCTGATTTTATATTTACTGGAATGTATCTATTAGACATCAGATACAGTAGGATTAATACCTAATCTTTTTCTCAATTGAGGCATTGTCAGTTTCCATAATTTGGCTAATTGGAGCATGTTTTTAAGGCGTTCCGCTTCTTTTTTTTCTATTAAATCAACAAGCAATTTAAACTCTTTTTTTTGAGTTGATGTAGCCTTACCATTTTTTAAAACATCTTGCAAAGCTTCGAACTGTGCCAATATTTCTGCTGAAATTCCTTTATTTATTTTTTTTAAAAGAATGGTTTCTTTTTTATCTAAGACAGGTGCTTTTCTTTTGATTAAAAGATCATTGACTGCTTTTGCAAACTTTTCTAAAGTATCATTATCCAATTGTGCAACCCCTTCTAAAATTGCATTAACCTCTAAATTGACTTTTGATTTTATTGGTATGGTTGCCATTTATTTAATTTTTGTTTTCAAAGATAATAAAATTTGGATAAAGATGGCAGACATAACTCAATTTGCCCACTTTCGTGAGCAATTCAAAAAATACGCCCAACGGATTAGCTTCCCAACGGATAATTATCAATTTTTTAACAGCCTTACTTTGGGTCGGTCTTACGCTTCTTCGCCGTCTTAGTAGCATCCCGTACCGCTTTAGTCGCATCATCCAATTCTTTCAACTGTTTCTTCCGCTTAGCCGCCGCAACATCTGCTTTAGATTTAGCAGGTTTCTTTTTAGTTGTAATGGCTGCTTTAGCAGCCGTCTTACCCGATTTTTTATTTTTAAAAGATAAATTATCGCCTTCCAAGTCTACAAAAATCGTTTCGCCAGCGACAAATTTGCCACCAATCAATAACTTGGATAAATGGTCTACGATTTCCTTTTGTAAAACTCGTTTCATTGGTCTAGCCCCAAATTGAGGGTCATAGCCCAACTCTGCTAAAAAGTCCATAGCAGGCTCGCTGATTTCCAAATTCAATTCCTGCTTTTTCAACATCTTTCGAGTCTTTCTTAACAACAAATTCAAAATCTGCTTGATTTCCGCTAAAGTCAAGGGCAGGAACATGATTTTCTCATCAATCCGATTGAGGAATTCTGGACGTAAATTTTCCATTAACAAAGTAAAGACTTCCTCCCTTGTGTTAGCTAGAATATCTTGGCGATGTTCTTCTTCCTCTACATCTACCAAATCTTCAAAATTCTCCAAAATCACTTCAGCTCCCATGTTGGAAGTCATAATAATAATGGTATTTTTAAAGTTGGCAATTCTACCTCGATTATCGGTCAATCGACCATCATCTAAAACTTGTAATAAAATATTAAAGGTATCAGGATGTGCTTTTTCAATTTCGTCTAATAAAATAATAGAATAGGGTCTTCTTCGCACTGCTTCGGTCAATTGCCCACCTTCATCGTAGCCTACATAGCCTGGAGGTGCGCCCACCAATCTTGATACTGCATGTCGTTCTTGATATTCCGACATATCAATTCGAGTAATGGCTTTTTCATCATCAAATAAAACTTCTGCTAAAGACTTCGCTAATTCTGTTTTACCAACACCTGTTGGGCCTAAGAAGATAAATGAACCAATCGGTCGGCCTTCATCTTGTAAACCAGAGCGACTTCTTCTTACCGCATCAGAGACTGCTTTTACTGCTTCATGTTGACCAATTAATCGCTGCCCTATTTCTTCTTCTAATTTTAATAATTTCTCTTTTTCGCTTTGGACCATTTTAGTCACAGGAATACCTGTTGACCTTGCCACTACTTCTGCAATATCATTCGCCGTCACTTCTTCATTCGTAAAACGAGCTTCATCCGCTAAGTTATCCAACCTTTCTTCCGCTACTTTTAGCTTCACTTCCATTTCTTTAATCTGCCCATAACGGATTTTTGCCACCGTTTCATAATCGCTCTCTCTTTCCGCTTTAGCTGCTTCTAGTTCTAATTCTTCTATTTCTTTTTTAATATTTTGTGCGGTATCGACAATTTCTTTTTCACTTTTCCATGCTGCTTTTAAGCCGTCTAATCTTTCTCTGGCATTGGCAATTTGCTCAACAATAGCCTTCATTTTCTTAGGGCTATTCTCTCTTTTAATCGCTGCTCGCTCAATTTCTAATTGCCGGACTTTTCTATCCCATTCGTCAATTTCCTCTGGCACAGAATCTAATTCCAAACGCAATTTTGCTGCTGCTTCATCAATTAAATCAATCGCCTTATCTGGTAAATGTCGGTCGGCAATATAACGA
>CAZXYA010000240.1:0-12647 GCA_964644655.1 uncultured Saprospiraceae bacterium
CGGGGGACACGTCAAAAGTTTAAAAAATTTAAATTACAATGTAATAGCTTAAGCATTTTTAATAACATGAATTTCTACTCGCTGATTTTTCCTTTTTCCATCAGCCGTTCGATTAGAAGCCCTTGGTTTTTGTTTGCCATAGCCTGCATATTTGATGCGATGAGAACGCAATCCTTTTTCCATCATGTAAAAAGCAACCGCTTCTGCTCTTTCATTGGCCAATTGTTCACAAAATTCATCGTCACAATTTCCATTAGAATGCCCATCAATTTTAATGCTTAATTGGTCTTGATTTTTGATTTCTTCATAAAGTCGATCTAAGACCACTTTGGATTTAGCATTAATGGTTGTTTGATCTACACCAAAATAAACAATCTTTAAGCTCAGTTTTTGACGATGGGGTCGTTTAGTCTTTTTTTTAGTAGTGGTATATTCTGATGGAATGATAGTAGCTGTTTGAGCTTGAATACTTAAATGGAAGGATAAGCATAGGAACAGGATGCCTAACAAGGGAAAACATTTGTTCATCTTTAGGGATTGAGTTGTTGGTACTTTATAAAATGTTGTTGTCTTACAAATTCAAATATACTAATATATATAATTAATTACCACTCGTTATAGCCCTTTTTAACAAGAAATTAAATTCAGCCTTTGTGGCTAAATACAGCGTTTGAAAAATTTTTTAATGTTCTGCTCGACGCCTCCCGACTAAAGTTCCCCTTCGGCGGGACAAGTAGCAGCGCCTCGCAGAAGGGATTTTAAGGGTGAGTTAATTTGAGTTTTCCGATGGAAAATTCAAATTAACTCACCCTTAAGAACCCCTTGTCAAGCTCCGATTTATCGGAGCGAGACAAAACCTAAAATAACTTTTTACACAATGTACTAAAAAAAGTTCTTAGTCTTTCCCCTCTATTCTATTTTAAACCAAAGCCTCAGCATGAATTTCTGCCAAAGTCTGTGTTCTAGCCCGCTCAATTCGAGCAAAGCGCTTCATAAATTGGTCTTGCGCATAAGGCGTAAACTCACCCTTGACTAAGCCAAAAGGCATATTATTATCATCATATAAGTCATCTCCTTCTTCAATCTGCTTGATTGCCAGCATCATCACTTTCTGCATTTGGTCTTGTACTGCATCCCAAACAGAAGGTCCATTTTCAGAAATTAATCGAGATAACAAAAAGATGCCATAAGCAATATGCCTAGATTCATCTTGCTTTAATTTAGCGGTAAATTCTACCATGCCGGGCATGATTTTATTGGATTCCAAGGTATGATGAAATATCATGTATCCTGTCTCTGCCAACACGCCTTCTATAATCATATTATAGGTAACCGAAGCCCTTGCCATATTTTCAGGAGAGGCATCAGTTGTCAAGGCATTTAGTGTTTCTGGTAATATTTCATAAAAGATTTTTTGATACGCAGGAACTAAGGCATCTTTTCTAGCTTCTGCAAATACTTCTTCGCCAATTACTTCTTTTATAAAACGATTAAATCCTTCCATATGCTTAGCTTCTTCCCAGAGAAAAGAAGTCAAAAACATTTCTTCTTCTATTCTACCTTCTTTGGCGATTGCCATAATTAAGGGCAATAAATCCAAAGTCACCGCCTCTTCTCCTGCTTGAAATTGGGTGACGACCCGAGCAATAAATAATTTATTGAGTGGACTCAATGTTGCCCAATCTTTTTTGTCTTGCGTAAAATCTATGGCGGCTGGGTCCCATATACCATACTTTTTGGCTTTTGCCCATAATTTCATTGGAAAAGAATCAAAATCTAAGCCTTTAGTGACTGTTTTAAACGAGGTTCTCATGCTTTATAATTTTGTTATTTTTGATTAGAATCGAAATAAAAATAGTTATATGTGAATTTTTCCCAAATATAATGATATTATATTAAAATTATACTAGGTCGCTAATTTAAATTTTATGTAAATAAATTGGATTTCGTCAATTTAAGTGCTTTTATTTGCGCAATTATTAATATTCAAGAAAGTATATGCGCAAAATTATCAAATATACACAAGCCCAAGAAGCTCAAGCCCTCCTAAAAATGTATCAAGATGGATTGACCGCAGGAGATAAAAATAAGATTATTAGGGCAAGGAAATTCCCCAAAAACGCCCTAGATAATTTTGATATATTTAAAACTTACTTTCTTTCTAGCGAAGGACTTCCTAATCTGATTAAACAATTATCGGAGCGAGAAATTATAGTGTTACATATTTTGGCTTTTAATCAATGGATAACAGATGTGAGCGTTTTTGAAGCTGCTTATATGGAAATGCCTAAACCGGTAAAATATTATTGGAATAGGCGAGGTACTTATACCCAACAATATGGGGCGGTGTTGAAAGCGGTGCAATCTAATCTTGTACAGAAGGGTTTATTGGTTAAATATGAAGATTCATTGGGCGGAGATTCTAAAACAGAACGTCAGCGATTTCTATTTCCCGCTGCTTTTGCCGCTTTTTTGCCTAGCCCTTTTTCTTCCTTGAAAGAACTAACAGGAAAAGGAACTTATAATGAGGAGTCTATTCGGAAGGAAATTAAATCAGCTATTCAAAATAGACCTAAACCAATTTCGAGTGGTCTTGCCTTCAAAAATAAAAAATTATATTTGAAGAAAGATTTTTTGGGCTTAACAGGATTGGCGCAAATTAAACTTCGCAATTGGCGACTAACAAAGGGCGCTTATATTTTAGCGAATCAATATTTCGGAGAAGGAAAGCCTTTAGCCAACTTCATCTTACATCATTTGCTACAATTAGCACCGAATCAATGGTTTTCTGAAAAATCTATAACGACCCTTTTAGCGGTTTGGGATGACCCTAAAAAAAGAGAAGAGCTAGATATTGATAAAAAATATCAAGCTAGATACCAACCAAAAGAATGGTGCGAGGCAGGATTTAAAGCAGGTTTACTAGAAAAACAATCCAACGCTGGGGTGAATTATTATCGTTTAGCTAGAGATTCGAAAGGCCCTAGTGATTACGAGAAGTATTTAAAATTTCAAGCAGACAAGACGCTAATCTTCGATTCAAGAACTATTCCATTACCGATTTGGCTGACTTTAAATCAAATCTCTTTTTTTGAACCAAGTGCGGCTGTTACTATTCCTGCCAAGCCCGATTTAGTGCATATGTCCGATTTCTCTGCTGATATTTTGGACAATCCATTGATTAATTGGTTAAAAGAAAATGCACCAACTTATAAAGCTGCTTTTGCCAAATTTCAGAAAAAATATGGTAAAGAAATTATTCACGGACAGTTATTGGTTGCCAAAATAACAGATTTGAATTTAAGGGTTTTAGTAGAGAAAGGCTTACAAAAAACAGGACAAGTAGTGGTTTTATCTGACGAGTTTATTGCCTTTCCAATAGACGCATTGAGTTTGGTAGAGCGAATTGTTGCCAAAAGTGGAAATGTAATCAAGCGGGTAGCCCAGTAGATTTTAGTTAAGACCAATCATTAACCCAAACCAAAATTCAAAATATTCCTTTTCCAGTATAGAACTGGTAGCTACATAAAAATTATAAAATATTATAAATCATGGTGATTTTCAAAATTACCATGATTTTAGACCTACCATTTTAACAGCAGAATAGGAATAGATCAGTTTAAAACCACAAACTAGTAAGTATGACTCCTAATATAGACGTTCAACATTTAGACATCAAGACTAACTTAAATGATATTCGCAGAGACCTTTTTTTGTTTATGCAATATTGTCTAGCGCACGAGATTAAGCGGAGTGTCTATGGAAATATGCTATCCAAAAGTGAATATAAACGGATTGCTAAAAAATTAAGGAGGCCTGAGTTAATGGAAGATTATGATAAAGATATGGGGCTGCAATGGATAGATTTTATAGATGAATTGGCCTTGGCACTCCGATGGATTGAATATGATACGGAAGGAGAATATCAAGGGTATTCTAGCAGAAGACCTGCTTTTCAAAATAACTATATTGAAGTTAAAGAAAATAATTTTAATCGTTTTCTTAAATTATCTGCTTTAGAACAAGAAAAATATTTGTATCGACATTTTAAAGAAAGTTATGGTAGCCATAATGTATTAATGAGTAGCGGGACGACCTATAGTGTTTTAGACCGTTTTGAAGGCTGGGGGTCTGCTACTGGCGTTTTACCTACTTTAGATTTTTCAAAAAGCAAAGCTATATTACTTGAGATATTAACTACTTTAGCGCCTAATACTTGGTATGCAACAGCTGACTTAATTCAGTTAATGAAAGAAAAACATCTATGGTTTTTGATTCCTAAAAAAGTCTATGTAGAAGAACATGCTGGTTGGAGAAAACCTAAGAAAAAAGTGCTCTACCCTCGCTATTATAATTTTATGGAAGGTAGTCGATATGATGGTGGTAGTACTCGTATAGAAGACCGGCATATTAGAGAGGATGACCCAAAAGGTTTTGAAAAAGTAGAAGGCCGATTTATCGAACGATTTTTAGAAAGCTACCTTTATACCTTGGGCTATGTGAGTATTGGCATGAGTAAGGATCCTTATAGCGGAAAAAAACCAGTAATGGGTACGCTGGTTGCTTTTAAACTAAGTGATACTTTTTTTCATGTTTTAAAAAATGAACCTCTAAGCGTTAAAGTGTCGGTTCAGCCTAATTTTGAGATTTATATAGATGCGCCTATCTATCCAATTGCTACTTTAAATGCTTTAGACCCTTTGGTTAAAGTAGTCAAAGAAGACCGCCAAATTATCTTAAAATTAGAAAAGCAGTATGTCTTAAATTATCTAGTGGATAATCCAGATTTTAAAATTACTCAATTTTTGACGGACTTATCGGATACACCTATTCCGCAAAATGTGTTGATGGAAATGAGGGAATGGTCAGAAAGAACGGATGTTTTTACCTTATACCAAGGTTTTGGTTTGTATGAAGGACTCAAAAAACAACCTTTGGCGGATATACATACAGAAGTAAGCATTTCGCCCACTTTGCGATTGGTTCGGCGGCCAACTTTGCTTTATGACAAATTACAAAAAACGGAGGCTGTTCCGATATGGATTCAGCATCAAGAAAAAAAATTCCAGACCTTACCAAAGCAGGCTAAAAGTATCTTTCCAAGCCAGAAAATTGTAAAAAGTAAAAAGGCAACCAAACAAAAAATTGCCATCGAACGAAAAGAAATGTTGACCTATACCATTGCCAATAAAGCATTTTATGAAACCTTATTAGCGGCCTTATTAAAAGCTCGATTTGTCATGGAATTTAATAAGGAAAAACGTACAATTAGTTTTCTGAAAAGTGAAGAAACCAACATGAAACAGCTATTGAACGATTTTAAAGAAAACTACCAAATTAGTATTAAAAAATGACCAACGGCCCACTCATAGTACAAAGCGACCATACAATGATGTTGGAAGTACAGCATCCGAGATTTAGTGAAGGACGTGATTTTTTGGCACGTTTTGCGGAGTTAGAAAAATCGCCTGAATTTATTCATACCTATCGAGTTACGCCTTTGTCTCTTTGGAATGCAGCAGCTTTGGATATTCCGTTAACAGAACTATTGGAAGGCTTAGAAAAATTAGCTCGATATGGATTGCCTGCCAATGTTAAAGCAGATTTATTGGATTGGTATAGTACTTATGGTAAATTAGTGCTAATCAAAGATAGCGAGGGCTTTTTATTACTCAAAGTAAGTGATGACTTCATTTTCGAGCAACTGAAACATGAGGATAGTCTAAAAGAATTCTTTTTTAGTACAGAATCTGGTCAATTTTTAGTCTTTGCCCAACAAAGAGGTGCATTAAAACATGCCCTTATAAAAATTGGATTCCCCGTCAAAGACCTTTGTGGTTATGCCCAAGGAGATGATTTATCTATTAATTTAAGAACAACCGATATTACGGGAGCCGCTTTTCAATTAAGAGATTATCAGCAAGAAGCAGTCGATGCTTTTTATCATAGTGGTGATGAGAATGGCGGGAATGGCATTGTCGTATTGCCCTGTGGTTCGGGTAAAACCATCATTGGCATTGGCACAATGGCAGCCATTTCTAATCACACCTTGATTGTTACTACTAATAACGTTTCGGTGCATCAATGGCGGAATGAAATCTTGGCAAAAACAGTCCTTACCGAAGCACAAGTTGGAGAGTTTACAGGCGTTAATAAAGTGATTCGACCTATTACGATTACCACCTATCAAATGCTAACTTGGCGAAAATCTAGACAAGATGAGTTTAAAAATTTAGGCTTATTTACCGACCAAAATTGGGGCTTGATTATTTATGATGAAGTCCATTTATTGCCTGCCCCCGTTTTTCGAGCAACCGTAGGCATTCAAACCAAAAGGCGCTTGGGACTAACGGCTACCTTGATTCGAGAAGATGGAAAAGAAGACGATGTTTTTGCCCTTATCGGCCCTAAACGCTATGATGTACCGTGGAAAGTATTAGAAAATAGAGGCTATATCGCAGAAGCCTACTGCACAGAATATCGGCTAGAATTACCCAAAGCAGAAGCAGTTACTTACGCCCATGCACCCAAGCGACAACAGTTCCGAATTGCCGCCGAAAATTCTCAAAAAATTGAGTTGACCAAAGAATTAATCGCCTTACATGAAGACGACCAGATTTTAGTCATTGGTCAATTTATTAGCCAAGTAGAACGAGTCGCCAAAGATTTAGACTTGCCTTTGATTACAGGCAAAACCAAAAATGCGGAACGAGAAAAATTATATACTGCCTTTAGAAAAGGCGAAATCAAAGTATTGGTGGTTTCTAAAGTGGCCAACTTTGCTGTAGACTTGCCTGATGCTACCGTAATGGTACAATTATCTGGCACTTATGGTAGTCGGCAAGAAGAAGCACAGCGGTTAGGTCGAATTTTGCGCCCTAAGAAAAAACGTTCTCATTTTTATACCTTGGTTTCTAAAAATACAAGAGAACAGGAATTTGGATTGAATCGGCAATTGTTTTTAGTGGAACAAGGGTATAAGTATCGGATTTTGTATTATTAAATTCTTGATAATTACATGTCTGACACGTTTGGCTCGCCTTTTATTAATTAACTCAAGGTTGCGGACAATGTGAAAAACTGGTAGTAAAGCCTTCAGGCTTTCCCGTCGAAGGCCTTTAGGCCTGGAAATATTGCTGTTTTTTAGCCAAAACCGACCTAAAGGTCGGGGACGGGAAAGCCTAAAGGCTTTACTACCAGTTGCCCGCAACTTTTTAAGGACGATAAAAAAGAAATAACAAAAAGTGGCTCATTCGTCTATATGCCGAATGAGCCACCAATATTTAAATCTCCGTATATTTCAAAGTTACAATCGGCGTCGTTTCCGAAACCTTTTTTAGATAGGTTTGAAATTTGAATATATCAGTATGATTCTTATAGGCAAAGTCAAATTCCTGAATATATCCACTAGAGAAATGACCAGAACGATCCAGCATTTCCGAAAATTTATTTTTATAAGCTTTTCGGTCTTTTGCTTTTAAGGTATTCTTCCAATATTTCATGGTATCAAACCTCGATAAGGCCCTGCCAGCTCCATGTGCACAAGAAAACAAAGCTGCTTTAGCCGATTCCGTATAGGGTTTCAATTTTACCAATAGGCTACCTCTAGTCATAGAAAGCGGAATTACGACCGTTCCTTTTTCGGATAATTCTGTACTCCCTTTCCGATGAATAATTTTACCATTTTGTCCAAAACGAATATGATTGTGTACAGAATCGCCCAATTGATAGGCGGTGCCATTGAGTGTTCCCTGCTCCGCTAATTCTGAAAAATTTACCTTTAAATAGTCTTTTTTGATATGCTGCTTATCGCTTTTGATATAGTTCGCTTGTTGCAAGAATATCATGGTTTTGAGACAGAAATTTTTTCTTCTTTCATACCCAAAATCTAAGATGCTATTATAGTATTTATAAAAACCTTCCCCTACAAAAGATTTGTGAATAAAGGGAACAGACTGACCATATTCTTCTGAAAAAGCTTGCACCAAGCTATAACAATGTTGATATAAACCAATGCCTCTATCTCTTGTTCCTGTATGGCAAATAATGTAAATAAAATCGGCATCTTCTTCTAAGGACAAGAAGTGATTGCCGCCTCCTAAACCATCATCCGTCATTTTGGAATGGGCAAAATTAAAGGCAGTATAATGTTTATTTTTATCAAACGGTTTTAGCCAATCTGTTTTAGCTAGTTTGAGATACATGACCCCACAACCAATATCCTTTCCAGTAATTAATGGGTAAATATAATCTTCCGTCGAAAAAGCAACGCCTACAGGTATCGCTTTTTCATCACAAAAGTGAATGTCCGTAAACGCACATACCTGCTCTATGTGGGGACTTTCTGCATACTTCATAAGTTGCGTGGAAGCATTTTTTTCAATTGCGTTTTTGTCGCAAAAGAACTTTATTTTATTCATGATTCATTTTAAAATTGTTTTATCAAAAGTTAATTTTAGAAAAAGCAGGGAGCAGCCATCGAATCATTTTGGAATAGATTGTACCAAAAATGTTCATTGCTTAATCTACGGAGACACCAACATCGCTATTGTTGAAGTAGTTCCATAATAGAGGGGCAAGTTTAATGTTTTTAAGTGCCTATCCATTGCCAAAAGAATAGCTTTCGGAGTGCCGAAGCTACGCTCCTTTTAGAAGAAATAGATAGAATAAGCATTTCTACAGACAGTTTCGGAGCGATGCTCCTTATAGAAAATAAAAGAGCATCGCTCTGTCTCTGTCTGTAGAAGAAGGTGATTATGAATGGTGAAAAGGAGCGTAGCTTTGACCCCTATTTTAATCCTTTTATGCTAAAGTTAATCAGTAGTTTTTTAAGCATATTTGATAGAGAATGCTTGACCAATTACGTATCAGATAATTTGAAATTACCCGATACCTTCCTGCCAAAAAACGACAAATTGGAAGATGCTATCTCCGTTCCCTAATTCGTTTCCGCCAATTACTAATTATTTGATAATTTTTAGTGTAATTACCAGTATATTGTTGTGCAGTCCGAGGTTAATTTATTTACCTGGGAGGTAGAGCAACTTCACCACCTAATTCTTCAAATGGATACTAAATTTCCTTTCTTGCTGTGCAGGCCTGCATGGTTTTGGTTTTCTTTTCTTTTTGTGGGATTTTATGTATTGACAGTTTAAAAGCGGTGGTTTTTATTTGGCTGTGATTTGTCGGGTTTTGGCTAAGCGATTGGATAGCTATTACTTTTATTTATAAAATTGTTATGTGTTTTTATTTTGGAGATTATTATAGGCGATAGATGCTTGTTAATACTTTTTTGATTAAGAATATAATGGGAATTTTCCCCAATATGCCTGAGTTGCCGCCAATTAGAAAAACAAATAAACCAAGAACAAAAATGACAATATTTGAATCCTTTGAACAATTATCATTAACAAACCAACAAAAAGAAGCAGTTGAAAAAATAGATAAATTTCTTTCAAGTACAGCCCAAATTTTCCTTCTCAAAGGATATGCAGGTACAGGAAAAACAACTATTTTGGAAGGGATAGCAAAATACTGCCGAAAGACTAATCGAAAGCCTACACTAATGGCACCTACAGGAAGGGCGGCAAGAGTCATAACTGAAAAAACAGGAATAGAAGGAAATACAATTCATAGAACAATTTACAGTTGGGAAATTATTGAGGAGAAAGGAGATAAAAAAGAAAAAGAAAGAAAGCATGGTGATGACTTATCATACAGATTCCATTTTCAAATAAAGAATAACGATGAATCTGGTAATAATAGTAGTATATATCTTGTTGATGAAGCATCAATGATATCAAACAAATTTAGTGCTGATAAGTATTTTATTTTTGGAACTGGACATTTGTTGAATGATTTATTCACCTACTTTGGGAATCCAAAACATCATAATAGAAAGATTGTTTTCATTGGAGACCCCGCCCAATTACCGCCTGTTGGTTCACCAAATTCACCAGCATTAATAAAGGAAGAGATAAGAAAAATTAATCAGCACTTTGAAATTTGGGAATATGAACTAACAGAGGTGTTGAGACAAAAATCTGATTCAGGAATTTTACACAATTCTAATATTTTAAGGGACTCTATAAAAAAGAAGTCATTTAGTAACCTCACTTTTGACACAAGCTTTAATGATATATCTGAAATTAATATTCCGAAACTTTGGGAAAGTTGGAATTCATCGGTAAAAGACAAAGGATTAGATGAAACTATCTTAATAACTGAGACTAATGCTACTGCAAAAGAACTGAATGACCTGATTAGAAACAATTTATTTCCAAAAAAGTCAGAATTACAGGTTGGGGATATTGTAATTATCAATCAAAACAATACCATTTACAAACTAAATAATGGAGAATTTGCAAAGGTTGTTGAAGTAGGGAGAGTTGTAAGTGTAAATGTTAGAATTAGAAAAAAACCAAAACCAGTTATTGTTCCTTTAACCTTTAGAGACCTAAAAATTGAATACTACAATTATCTCTCAAAAAGAAAGGAAATTATAGCCGTAAAGATAATTGAGAATTTACTTCACTCGCATATACGTGATTTAAGTGATGATGAAAAGGATGCTCTCTATATTCATTACAGGATAAGAACTTGGAACAAAAATACATACCCTGAAACACCTGACTTTGCCCTTGACATTAAAGATGATATTTACTTTAATTCATTAAGGATAAAATATGGATATGCTATAACTTGCCACAAAGCACAAGGTGGAGAATGGAAAAATGCTATCATAAGATTTGAAAAAGAAAGAAAGCACCAAGCAAATGAAAACTATTTTAGGTGGGTTTATACTTCAATTACAAGGTCAAAGGAAAATTTATTAGTAATTAATCCGCCTAAAATCAAATTAACCGATAAAACTGCAATTCATCCAATAGAGCAAATTTCTAAGAAAAATATTCCAATTCAATACGAATCCATAGTTTCGGATGTCTCAAGTCCATTCCACAATAATCCAGACTATGAGTTTCTTATTCAGAAGTATATTGAACTAAATGCTAAATGCAATCTGCATGGAATAAAAATAATTAATGTTGAATCTAAGCCGCAAAACTATCACGATAGATATACTTTTCAAGAAGATGAATTAACAACAAGAATAGACTTTTACTTTAAAAAAGGAGGAAAATTTACACGAGTTAATCCCGTAGGAAATAAAAATGAGCTTTCGGAAAAAATTATAAAATTAAACGATTTACCTAATTCTGGAACAGACAGAAAAATTATCCCGTTCACTTATAAAGGTGAAGACAGCACTAAAAAAAGAACCTACAAAATAGTTGATGAAGCAGTAAAAATAAATAATTCAATAATTGTCTATATAACAGAAGAAGCGTGGTGCTTGAATATTTACATAAAGACGAAAGCTGATACATCTTTTTTCAAAATCTATCATACTAAGAGAGGATTCATTTCTGAAATTTTCCCAAAATCATCACTCGGTGCTGAGGATGAAATTTTAGATAATATATGTATAACTCTTCAAAATATGATAACATGAGTTTTAAAGAAGTAAATGCACTAAGAAAAGAAGGTAAGCTTGATGAAGCTTATGAGTTGGCACAAGCAGATATTCAAAACGCTGATGAAGGAGATATTTGGTCAAAAAGGGGAATGTCATGGGTATTAATTGCATTCTTAAAACAAAATGCTTCCTATAATCAAAGAAATAATTTTCTTAGATATCTAAGAAAATTTTCTGATTTAGAAGTTTCCTCTGATGAGAGTATGGTATATGAGAACCTGAAATATTGGATAGTTAAGTTTTCATTTTCGATAGTCAATCAAGATTTTTTAGACTCTACACTCTTAAATGATTATACTGAACTTTACAAAAAGTTGAAAGTATCCAAACCTTCTGAGCTTCATTCCAAACTCTTAGCAGCCCTTCTCAAAAAACCAGATTGGCAAGGGTTATTTTCCTTTATTCAATGGTGGGACTTGGACAATCTTAGAACTGAAGATTTACAAGAAGAAGAATATAATGGTAGAAAATTGATATCGTTAGCTGAGCGTAGTTATATAACGTATTCCAAATTAGCGATTGCATCCAATAAGGTCAACAAGGAAATAATTAATCAATTAGAAAATTTCGTAAAAGAACACCCAAAGTTTATTTACCCCCAATATTACCTCGGTAAGTTACTATTAGAATCAGGAGATAGAGAGGAAGCATTTAAGCGATTTATACCGTTCGCAAGAAAGAAAAGAAACGATTTTTGGGTTTGGGATTTACTTTCAGAAATACAAGAGGATTTAGATGTTAAGATTTCTTGCTTATGCAAAGCACTTACTTGTAAATCTCCACCAAAAATGTTAGTAAAAGTGCATCAAAAATTAGCTCTACTACTTGTTAACAAAAATGAATATTTAGCAGCTAAATTTGAAATTGACAAAGCAATTAGAATCCGTCAAAATGAAGGTTGGCGAGTTCCAACCGAATTACAAGTATTAACAAATCAAGATTGGTATAAGGACACTCAGACTCAAAATAAAAACTGGAATTTTTACAAGAAAAATTTAAGAAAAGCAGAAGAATTATTGTTTATAGATATTGAACCTGAAAAAGCCGTAGTTTCTCATAGTCCAGCCCCTTAAATACCCAGACAAAATTCCAGATTAAAAACTGTAATTTT
>CAZXYA010000241.1:0-12633 GCA_964644655.1 uncultured Saprospiraceae bacterium
TCACCATCGAGAGTTTAAAGAAAAGAAGGAAAGGTATTTTTAGGAGAATCCCTTTACCAGATAATTTTTTAGATGAATTGCAAATGGTGCATAACATTAAAAAGCACCAGAAAAATCCTAAGACCAAAAAGGATAAGCTTTGGACATGGACTAGAAATACAGGCTACCGTAAAATAATGGCGATAATGCATTTAGCAAATATTGAGGGCGTACACGCTTGCCCTAAAGGATTGCGTCATAGTTTTGCTATTCATTGCCTAGAGAAAAACATACCGTTAAATATGGTTAGTAAATGGATGGGGCATAGTTCTTTGGAAGTTACCACTATTTATGCTAATGCTTTGGGGAATGAGGAAAGATTAATTGCTAGTAGGATATGGTAATTTTTACTAGTTTACCTCTAAATTTTTGCACTCAAAAATGAGAAAACAATGAAATTAGAAAGCCAACTTTTTGAAGTTAAGCAGTTAATATATCAAGCGAAAAGAAAAGCCTATAATGCAGTAAATCAAGAGCTGATAAGCCTTTATTGGAATATAGGAAAATTGATAAGCGAAAAGGTCAATCAAGCAGAATGGGGAGAAAGCGTTATTAAAAATCTGGCAAAATATCTTAAAAGGACTGAGCCAGATATGAAAGGCTTTTCAACGCCAAATTTGTGGAGAATGAAACAATTTTATGAATTGTATGGAAAGGATGAAAAACTCTCACCGCTGGTGAGAGAAATTAGTTGGACGAATAATTTAATTATTATTTCTAAGTCTAAGACAAAAGAAGAAAGGGCATTTTACATCCAATTATCTATTAACGAACGATTGTCCAAGCGAGAATTAGAAAGGCAAATTGATAGTGCTTTATTTGAAAGAGTAGTTCTTTCCAATAAGAATATTAGCCCAATTATTAAAGAAATTCACCCACAAGCAGCATATGTTTTTAAAGACAATTATGTACTTGATTTTTTAGGACTTCCTACCAAGTTTTCAGAAGAAAATTTACGAAAAGCTATCATAAAGAATTTGAAGAAATTCATACTTGAATTTGGTAAAGATTTTACTTTTGTTGGAGAAGAATATCGAGTTTCTGTAGGAAATAAGGATTTTTACATTGACTTATTATTTTTCCATAGGGAGTTACAATGCTTAGTTGCCATAGATTTGAAGATTACGGATTTCAAACCAGAATATTTAGGTAAAATGGAATTTTATCTGGAAGCTTTAGACCGTGATGTAAAGAAAGAAAAAGAGAAACCAAGTGTTGGTATTATTCTTTGTAAAAATAAGGACACTAAAATAGTTGAATATGCCCTAAGCAGAAGTATGTCTCCTGCATTGGTCGCTAAATATCAAACTGAATTATTTGATAAACAATTATTAGAAAATAAGCTAGATGAATTTTTCAGGTTAGCTGCTTTGAATAAAAGGGAGGATTTAGGTTAAAAATACAGACTATCGTAAAATAAGGAAGAAAAAAGGAAATGCTAATAAATGAAATTACCAACTATACTAATATTTGGAATCTTTTTGCTTCAATGGTTCGGATGTAAAAAAACAAATTCATTAAAACAAGAAGAAGGGTTCTTAGAAGTGAATGGAGGTAAAATTTTGAATTAGCTAATAAGGCCATTGAAAGCCAAAAGGGAGAATTTGCCCAAAAAAAACTACGTCAAATTTGCGTAGCTTATTTATTTCTAACTCCCTAAATCTATGAAAAATTCTTTGTATTTTTTGACTGAGGATTATTCTCTCACCATTTGTAAGAACCCTATAGTGAGCGGATTCAATCCTAATCTTTCTCTATTCAACATTAATTATAAAAATGCAGAATTAGAACAATCTGTACGAGTCAACCAAATTTCTCCACCAATCCCATTCATGAATCGACGGAAAAAAGATGGCATCAAGTGAAATCCAAACCAACAAAATTAGATAGGGCAAATACACCTTTTTCTTATTATAATCAATCAAAATCAAAATGAAAATTAGGATAATAGAGATGGAATAAGTAATTGATGTATTTTGGGCTAAGCTTACATCAAAAAGCCTTGTCAATCCAGGAATTAAGGCAAAAAAGGCGGTTGATATCATATACCTTGAATGAAGGTGTATATTCTTTCGCTGTAAGTAGGCAAGTACTACGAAAACCAAATATCCAATAGATAAAGCTATTGAACTGAAAGCAAATTGATATCCTATATTGGTATTATCTTCATTAAAACTAACCCTCATTAACGAATGGTCAATAATCATTAGGGAACCAATGAATACCAGTAAGGCGATAATTAAGGATATCAATCCAACAATACGATGAATTTTAATTTTGCCAATATTGAATAATATCGGTTGGATAATCAAAATTATCAACCATAAAACGGCAGGTAATGCATGAAAATGATAAATGGATTCTGTCCCAAAAAATGATTTAAAATAAGACGGAGTAAACCCAATGAATACAACCAAAAAACAATGGTTAGGAAGATTGGAATTCTTTTATAATAGTTTTTCATGGCTATTTTAATTAATTCAGATTAAGGGTTGCGAAGTAGTAGATTTTTAATATAAAGAATTTAAGCTTGTCCCCAATTTTGAGACAAAAGTTTATTACATCATTTTTGTAAAAGTCTCCTTCTTTCATTTTTGCTTGCCGCTTCTGGCTATACGCCATATGGCACGTAGCTAGGTTACCAATGAAAGTACAAAATTAAGGGTGAAAAAGGAAAATACTGAAACATTAAATTTCCAAGCAACTCGCTTATATTATAGAATTTTTCTCTATAGTTACAGAGATAAAGGTAAGTTATTTATACAGGTAAGGTTAGCATTTTTTTTGTAAATGTCTGGATATTTTCGACATTTTAGAGTGAAATAGAAGGATTATTCAAAGATTTTTTTAATCGCCTAATGAAAAAATACCCTCGTCCAAAAATGACGTGTAATTATGCTTTGCCACTTAATGAATCTACATGAGAATCTAACAAAGCCCTATGATATAAAGTCCTAACAGTAGAATAAAGATAAGCCTTTCCATTAGTTGTAATAAATCCATTTTTGTTTAATTCATTAGCAATTTTTTCATAACTCATTCCCTCATTTCTGCACCTAAGAATAAGGCTTAAAGCTCTTTTATTATTTGGATTTTGTCTTGCTCTCTCTGCGGTCTTTTGACTACCTAAATTTCTACCTTTTTTTGAAAAATTTTTAGGCTTACCAAGTTTAGCCCCTCTTTTCTTTTTGGCTTTCAACGCAGACTTGGTTCTAATAGAAATTAGCTCTCTTTCCCTTTGGGCTATTCCTGCAAAAATGGACAAAGTTAGACTGTCAGTATTGGGTAGGTCACAACTGATAAATAGCTTGCCTAATTTTTTCTTTAGTTGAAAAATATGTTCTACGTCTCTGGATAGCCTATCGAGTTTTGCGACTATCAGAAAACAATTATTATCCAAACAAAAATTGATGGCTTGCTGTAATTCTGGTCTATTAATAATTTCTTTTCCGCTTTCTGCTTCGATGTACTCTTTTATAATAGTTGCTTTGTCCTTTTCTGCAAAATGTTCGACAATAGCTTTTTGAGATTCCAGACCTAAACCACTTCTTTTTTGTTTCTTGGTACTAACTCTATAATAGGGTACATAATTCTTCATAGTAGAAAACGGATGATTCATTTAAAACGAAAAGGTTGAAAATTTGCACGGAGCTATCTCCCCCGCTGGCGGGGGTCGGGGGGTGGAACAATTGCATTTTCATCAATCCACTTTCCAACCATTATAGAAATATCACTAATTCTATTTAATATTTCCCAATCAGAAAACCGTAAAACGGTAAATCCAATTTCCTCTAAATTTGCCGTTCTTTTTTATCTTTTGTTTGTGCTTCGGCATCATCATGGGTAATTCCATCAACTTCGATTATTAGTAGTAATTCCCTGCACATAAAGTCAGCGATATAAGTTAAGACAGGTCTTTGTCTGCGGAATTGATAGCCTTTCATTTGTTTTTTACTCAAAGCATATTTCCAAAGACAAGCCTCGCCTTTGGTCATTTTTTTTCTGAGTTTGTTTGCGTAGGCTTGTAAGTTTTTATTGTAGTGGTAGTTATTTTGTGATGATGCTTTCGTCATAGTTTTTTTGTTTAAATTGGAAGATTGTGCTTATCCACCCCCCGACCCCCGCCAGCGGGGGAGAACATCCTGCAAGTTAAAGACCTTTTCGAGAATTAATTAATCAGTAGTAATTCATGTCTCAAAAACTGTATCTTTAGCTTAGTTTTTAGGGGTAAAGATACAACCGACAAAGGCTAGAACCAACGTCCTAGTCTTTGTCAGTTTTTTGAGAAACAAAATATTATTTGCCAATTAAATCAAAAAAGCGCCACTCTAAAATAGAGCAACGCTTTTTCTTAATTCTATGATGGTAATGAAAATAAACGTATCGAAGGATTTCAATGATTTACAAATTCATCATTCATCGCTCATCATTCATCATTAAAAAAACTACGCCTCCTGCAATTCCTCCCTATACTCCCGCACCAAGACCTTCTGAATCTCCCCCGTCACCGCCTGAAATTCACTAAAAGACCGAGTAAATTTGGCTTTGCCTTGGGATAAAGACCGTAGTGAAGAAGAATATTTATACATCTCAGCAACAGGTACTTTTGCCATGATTTTTTGATAATGGCCTTGTGAATCCATGCCCATAATCATGGCACGACGGGTTTGTAAATCGCCCATGACATCACCCATGACATCGCTGGAACAAAGGACTTCTAAATCGTAAATAGGTTCTAATAATTGGGGAGCGGCTTTTTGGAAGGCATTTTTGAAAACTTGCGCCGAAGCAATCATAAATGCCATGTCATTGGAGTCTACAGGGTGCATTTTGCCATCATAGACGCAGACGCGAATGTCTTGGCAGCGAGAACCTGTTAATGGGCCTTCTTCCATCTTTTGCATAATGCCTTTTTTGATGGCGTTGATGTATTTGGCGTCTATCGAGCCACCAACTATACACCAAAGGAATTTTAGTTTTCCGCCCCAAGGTAAGTCCTCTATTTCTTCCTTTCGGACGGTTAAATCATTAGGAGGGGGCATACCTTCCACATAAGGTTCAATGCGCATGTGGACTTCTGCAAATTGCCCAGAGCCGCCTGATTGTTTTTTGTGGCGGTAACTGTCATCTGCTTTTCGAGTAATGGTTTCTCGATAAGCTATTCTAGGTCGGATAAATTCCATAGAGACATTATTGACCTTTTCAATACGGTATTTAATAATGTCTAAATGCAGTTGACCTTGACCATGTAATAAGGTCTGTTTTAGGTGAGGAGCTAATTCTACTTTTAAAGTCGGATCTTCTGATTGGATAACGTGAAGGGCTTTCATCAATTTCTCCATATCATTTTTGCTCGGTGGGGTAAAGGCAGTTCTAATTCGAGCGGGAGGGAATGCCATTTTTTCAATGCTTCTATGAACGCCTTTTTTATTTAAGGTTTGGTTGGTATGGGAATTTTTTAGCTTTGTGGTTACGCCTATATCGCCCGCTTTTAGTTCATTGGTAGCGGTTCTATTTTTGCCTTCAGAGACAAATAATTGATTAAATCTTTCGGTGGTTCTAGTGTGGATATTTTCTAGTTCGGCGCCTGATTTTAAAGCACCTGAATAGACTTTAAAGTAAGAGACATTCCCTACTTGCGGTTCAGAAATCGTTTTATAAATAAAAATGGAGGTATCGCCATTGGCATCACAAATTAAGGTTTCGCCATTTTCTAAAGGAACAGCAGGACGGTCCGCAGGAGAAGGGGCAATATCATTGATGAAGCCCATAATTCGACCGCTACCCATATTTCTGGTGGCAGCACAACAAAATACGGGGAATATTTCTTGATTGGCTAGTGCAATTTTTAAACCTTTCGCTAATTCTTCCTCAGATAAAGACCCATTTTCAAAGAATAACTCCATTAGGTCTTCATCGTTTTCGGCTGCGGCTTCTACGAGTGCATTATGCATTTCTTGTGCTCTTTCCATGGCGTCTTCTGGGATGGCTTCTTTAATCGGTTTGCCGCCACCGTCTGGAAAATGATACATTACCATTCGGAGGGCGTCTACTATTTTGTTAAAACCAATGCCTGTTTTATAGGGAAATTGAAAGGGTAATACATTATTACCAAAACGCTCTTGGGCTTGCTCTAAAGTTGCTTCAAAATCCGCTTTATCATGATCTAATTGATTGACGACAAAAAGGGTAGGGGTATTATATTTTTCGGTGTATTCCCATATTAATTCTGTACCGACTTCTACGCCACTCTTGGCATTCAATAACATCACGCCTAAGTCTGCTACTTTTAAAGAAGAAATAACTTCCCCAATAAAATCATCAAATCCGGGAGTATCTATAATATTAATCTTCGAATCTTTCCATTTTGCATGCATCAGGGTACTAAAGATAGAGTTGCCCCTTTCTTTTTCGATATACGTGTAATCAGAAATCGTTGATTCGTCCTCAACGGTTCCTCTTCTTTTGATGGCTCCTGATTCGAAGAGCATCGTTTCGGCAAAAGTGGTTTTTCCTGAGCCCGAATGCCCCAGGAGAACTACATTGCGAAGGTCCTTAGTGTTGTAGGCCATATTCGATACAATTTTAAAGGTGAGAAAATATAACTACTTAATCCAAGTCGGGGACAATCGGTAGTAAAGCCTTTAGGCTTTCCTGTCTCCGACCTTGAGGTCGGCTTTCGCCAATAAATCGCGTTTTTTCAGGCCTAAAGGCCTTTGACGGGAAAGCCTGAAGGCTTTACTACCAGTTTTTTACATTGTCCGCAACTTGAGTTAGTATATAATAAGTAGTTACGAGAAAATTATATTTCCAAACTAGTAGGAAATACATATATAGATAATTGTTTTCGGAATTTTATTTTGTATGAAGTTTGAATGTAGAATGAAAATAGGAAGTATTTATTAAAAAACAAAAAAATATTACTTTTTTTATAAATAATTCAGAATTTAATTTAAAAACAAAGAAGGAGGGACTTGGATTACTAAAGCGTACTACTGTTATTGAAATTGAGATTTAAATGGAGTATTTATTCCTAAAACAAGCAACCCCGATGACAGTCAAGTCATCGGGGTTGCCAAAATTATGGTTGAATGATATGCTTAAGCAAGATCAACATTTACTGCCATAGGTCCTTTTTTTCCATCTCCGATGTCGAAAGTAACTTTGTCGCCTTGGTTAATTTCGACCCCTGGTGCTAAACCACTCACATGTACAAAAAGGTCTTTACCGCCAGAATTATTATCAGGTTCGATAAACCCGAATCCTTTGGTTTCATTGAAAAACTTTACAGTTCCAGTTTCCATAATAAAAAATATTATTAAAAGGTAATATGAAGGAATTAATACATCAAAATTGGTTGATAATCAATAACTTCGGAAATTAGGGCAAAGATGCTGCAATAAATTAGATTTTCCTAGCTTAGCCTTTCTTTTTACCTTATTTGTAACGAATTTTGCCATTTAATTCATCTATTCTTTGTTTTTTAAACATATGGAACTCATAATTAATCAATTAACAGATTTAAAAAAAGCAGCCAAAGTTTTACTTTCTTTTGCAGGAAAAAGAAAAAAATGGTGTTTTTATGGCGATTTAGGCGCAGGTAAAACAACCTTTATTAAGGCGATAGGACAACACTTAAATATTAAAGAAGCTATTACAAGTCCTACCTATTCTTTAGTAAATGAATATAGTTATTTGGATACGCCAACAAATACTACGCATTATTTATACCACCTAGATTTGTATCGACTGAAGCAAATAGAAGAGGCTTTGGATATTGGTATAGAAGAATATTTGTACGATGATAATTATTGTTTTATTGAATGGGCGCAAATTATTGAACCAATTTTGCCAACAGAAGCTATTTTGATTCGTATAGAAATGATGGAAGATGGGCGACGTAAAATAAGCTGTGAGTAATAGTCAAGAGATAAGCACATGTTTAAATTTTCAAAAGATTGGCTATCAACTTTAAATGATTTTTTGGAATTTAAAATTGTTTAATGGCTTGATGGTTGAATGGTTAGCAATTAAATAAAGGGTTTTCTTATAAAAATGCTAAACTAGGCGTTCCCAACAAATTTTGCCGTATCTCCGATGAATCGGAGTAAACTAAACGGCAAAATTTGTAAAAAGGGGATTTAAAGGGTCAGCTAAAATACATTTTCTTTGAAAATGTATTTTAGCTGACCCTTTAAAAAACCTTTTTTGATTTTAGAGGACTCGAAGTCCAATGAAATCAAGCTGCTAAAAGTCATTTCTATTTTTATAAAACCCTTATGGAGGATAACCTAACATTGGTAATTTAATTATTTTATCTTAACTTAGTTTTTTTAAAATACGTAAAGGATTAACAGCAAATGTATCCGCTACTCAATTTGCGATTAATTAGGCGAACTTTGCTAAAAATCGACTGTTTTAAGAAAGTCTACCTTAAAGAAATTATCCACAGAAAAAAAATTAAATTGCTCACAATCAAAGAATTAACTTACAAATTGTTTTTCATGAAGAAAAGAGGTGTTTTTTTATTAGCTCTATTAGCGGGCGTAATTGGTTATGGTGCTTGGTGTGCGGATCCAATTAATCCAGACAAGGAAAAATTGGTGATGGAAACCTTATTGGCGGTTATGGACCAAGTTCATTTTAAGCCACAAGACCTCAATGATGATTTTTCAAAAAAGGCATTTAAAAAATATTTAAATGACTTGGACGGAACAAAATGGTTCTTTACCCAAGAAGAAGTCGATCAATTGAAACAATATGAATTGAAAATGGATGACGAAGCGAATACAGGAACGCTTGCGTTTTTTGATTTGTCCATTCAATTATTAGACCAAGCCATTGCAAGAAGTGAGCGCATTTATAACGAATACATTGACTATGATTTCGATTTTGATAAAAAAGAAATATTGGAATTAGATAGTGACAAAAAACCTTTTCCAAAAGACGAGGCGGAGCAAAAAGAGTATTGGCGCAAGTATTTAAAATATCAAATTGTCTCGAAGTTAGATGAAAAATTGGATGCGCAAGAGGAAATGACAAAAAGAGATAAAAAAAGTACAGATAATGGGGATATAAGAGAACTAGAAGTCGAGAAAAGTAAGGAAGAGACAACAGAAAAAAACGAAAAAAAGACCAAAGCCGAACTAATTGCCGAAAGCCAAAAAGAAACCAAGGAATTGTACGATGGTATTTTTGAGCGAATCAATGACATGCGGCGCTCGGATAGATTTGAAGCTTATTTAAATGCTTTTGCCAATTTATACGATCCACATACCGTTTACTTTAGTCCCAAAGGAAAGCAAGATTTTGACATTCGCATGGGCGGAAAATTAGAAGGCATTGGTGCTAGATTGGGCGAGGCAGGCGATTATACCAAAATTGCTTCTATTGTGCCTGGTGGTCCAGCATGGCAGGGCAAACAACTAGAAGTAGATGACATCATTTATCGAATAACGCAAAAAGGAGAAGAAGGAGAAGATATTAAGGGAATGCGGATTGACGATGTGGTATCAAGAGTGAGAGGAAAGAAAGGAACGATTGTTATTTTGACGGTCAAAAAGAAGGATGGTTCGATGCAAGATGTTGAAATCGAAAGAGATGAAATTATTATAGATGTAGCTTATGCCCGTTCTGCGATTATGGATGTGGATAACAAAGTAAATAATATTGGATTCATTCGATTACCTTCTTTTTATTCTTCTTTTGATGGTGGAGAAGGGAATAGTTGTGCGATTGATGTGGCGAAAGAAATTGAGAAATTAAAGAAAGAAAATGTCAACGGCATTATCTTAGATTTACGCTATAATGGCGGTGGTTCTTTACCCGATGTAATTGATATGAGTGGCTTGTTTTTTGAAGAAGGTCCTGTGGTGCAAGTGAAATCTCGTCGACGACCAGCCCAAGTTTATAATGACGAAGATGCTAGTGTTTTATATGATGGACCGCTAATTGTAATGGTCAATGTACATAGCGCTTCTGCATCTGAGATATTGGCGGCGGCTTTGCAAGACTATAAAAGAGCGGTTATTGTGGGGAGTGAATCTACTTTTGGGAAAGGAACGGTACAAGGGTTTTTTGATTTAGATAGAGCCTTACCAGGAAATTCTGATTTAAAACCATTAGGACAGGTAAAGTTAACTTTCCAAAAATTTTATAGAGTCAATGGAGGATCTAACCAATTAAAAGGTGTGATTCCAGATATTGTCCTTCCAGATCAATTTTCTTATATTAAAACAGGTGAAAAAGAAGAAATAAATCCTTTAGCCTGGTCAGAAATAGATCCTGTTAAACATGACCAAGATGTTTATGAACTGCCTAATTTAGCTCAATTGAAGGCAAAAAGTGAGGCAAGAATTCAAAATAGTGAAGTATTTAAGTTGATTGATGAAGATGCCAAGCGATTGAAGGACAATCAAGACGAGTCGGCGTATCCTATTGATTTAGCTGGATTTAGTAAAGCCATTGATGACCGAAAAGCAGCATCTAAAAAATATACAGACATTTTAGATAAAGACATTGCTGCCTTGAAAATCCGAAATATGGAAGTGGACATACAAGAAATGGCTGCCGATTCTGCTAAAATTGGCCGAAATGAAGATTGGCTACAACAGATGCAAAAAGATGTTTACATCGAAGAATGTTTGATGATTATGAAAGATATGATTCAGTCGGGAACGACTTATGTGGAGGGGGGGAAATGATAGTTTGAAGGTAATGAGTTAATGAGGTTATAAGTTGATGAGGTACGCCCTCTTAGTTTTACCTCATTACCTCATCATCTCATCACCTCATAAACCTCATCACCTTACCTACTCACCATGTTTCAAAACTACCTAAAAATTGCTTTCCGAAACCTAGGGAAACGCAAGGTTTTTGCAGCGATTAATGTCTTTGGTTTGGCATTGGGCATGACCTGTTGTTTTCTGATTGTGCAATACGTTTGGCACGAAACGAATTATGACACCTTTCATAAAGATGGGGACCGCTTATATCGAATTGCCTACCACGCCAACTTTAGCAATGAAGTGACTTTAGCAGCGATTCCACCTGCTTTTGCGACGCAATTAGCAGGAAACTTTCCAGAAATGGAGACTTTTGCTCGAATGTACCCAAGAGATGTAAGTGTAACCGTAGTAGATACCGACAAACAATTTGAAATTGAACAGGCTTATTTTGCGGATTCGACCATTACCAAAGTTTTTGATTTTGAGTTTATTCATGGAGACGAAGCGACTGCTTTAGATCGCCCTTTTTCAGTTGTAATTACGGATAAAATAGCCCAACAATTTTTTGGAACAACCGATGTGATTGGTAAGGAATTACGATTGGCAGGAGCAAATAACTTTAGGATTACGGGAGTGGTTAAAGATTGGCCCGAGCAAGCACATACAGAAATCAAAATGTTTGTGCCGTATAAAAATATGGCAGATGTAGAACCTGCTTATATGCGAGATTTAGTTTTACGGGTCTTGGAAAGTAATTGGACTGCCTCTCACTCTTATACTTATGTAAAATTAAAATCCGAGCAAAATTTAGTGGCAGTCAATGAAAAATTTGCCCCTTATATTGATAAATATGGGACGGAAAATATAAAGACCAAACAAGCTTTTTCTTTATTTCCAGTAAAAGATATTCATCTAGAATCGACTATGGGGATTGAGCAAAAGCCACCCGTTAGTTGGGATAGAATTTACTTATTTATCGGCATTGCCATCATTACCTTATTGATTGCTTGTATTAATTTTATTAACCTGACAACGGCTAGTTCTTTGACTAGAGCCAAAGAAGTGGGCGTTAGAAAAGTATTAGGTGCTGGCAAAGGGGCATTGGTTCGTCAATTTTTAGGCGAATCAGTACTATTAAGTTTTTTTGCCTTTTTAGTTTCCTTGTTATTAACTGCTTTGGCAATGCCAACGATGAATGCCTTAACTGGCTTAAATTTATTATTTGCCCCTTGGAAAACGCCTTTATTATTTTTAGGTTTTATTGGCATTTTCCTAATTGCAGGTTTAATAGCAGGTGGGTATCCTGCCTTTTATGTCAGTAAATTTCAAGCGATTGCCTCCTTAAAAGGAAGCAAAGGCAATACGGGAAAATCAGGCGGCGCTTTTCTTCAAAAGGCATTGATTACCCTACAATTTTTAGCAACGATTGCCTTTATAAGTGGAGCAGTCATCATTTATATGCAGTTGAATTTCTTTAGAAACCAACCACTAGGTTTTGAACAGGAATTGACCTTACAAGTACCTATTGATAGTCGAATGAATTTAAACGCTGCTTTTCGAGGTGGCAATGCGGAGTTGCGGCAAAAAATGAATACCTTAGATGAAGTCTTATTACAAAATCCAAAAATTAAAGCCGTCACCCAATGCAATCGTGCGCCAGGTGCTGGTGCAATCGGTCGCCCGATTTGGAATGAACATGTCCCTAGAGAAGCTGCTTTTACCGCAGGCGTAAATGCGGTAGATTATGATTATGTAGAAACCTTTGGTTTAGAAGTGGTGGCAGGACGAGACTTTGATTTATCTTATGGTACAGACCATATTAATGGCTATATGATTAATGAAAAAGGAGCAAGTGCTTTAGGTTGGG
>CAZXYA010000242.1:0-12576 GCA_964644655.1 uncultured Saprospiraceae bacterium
TTTTGAAAATCCACATCAATATCCGGAGGGGATTCATTATGTTATTATTAATGGGGAAATTGTGGTGAGGGAGGGGCAGTATTTTGATGTTCGGGCTGGGCAGGTTTTGCGGGGGAAGGCTTATTTGGGGGAATAGTTAAAAGGAAATCACCTATATAGACGAACTAGGAGGATAGGTTGTACGGATTTAACGGATTTGGCGGATTTAAACTGATTTTTATTTAGGAAAGAATATTTCTTTGTTTAAAGGCTTTTGTATCTCAATTTTACCGATTATCTATCACGGTGGCGGCATACCTATTAAAATTTAACTAACTAATGTATGATAGTTGTTGGTGGTTGCCCTAAAATTAATAGTATTGATGTTAATATTGCAATTTTTTAAGTCCTCAATATTTAAGACTATCAAGACCCATGTGGTTGGGTAATGTTGGTTGTTGTGAATTTGACATGTGGTTTAAAATACTTTAAATTTTACTTAATAATTTAAAATTATTATATATACAGTATTTTAAATTGCTCTGCAAAAGTAAGCTAAACAAAATGCATAATCAATCTTATTTCGACTAATAAATGAAATTAACCTATAAATTTTTAGAATAGGTTCAGTAATTTAATTTCTTTTAATTCTCACTAGATTTAGTATAAAAATACTATTTTTACAACATCTCTTTTCATCTTCCTCATAATTAGAATTCAAAACAAAATGACCAATCCTACCAAAAAAATAAGCGATAAAAAACGATACGTCCTCCGAATGCTAGACATGGCGGAAACTGACCCGCAAATCAAGCAAATCAAGCCCAACCCTGATGTCAGAGCAGCTATAAATGAAGAACCGACCCTTGACCGAATGATTGATGCGGCATTAAGAGGCTATGCTCCACGACCAGCTTTGGGTGGAAGGGCTTATGAAATGGTACAGGAAAAGGGAAAAAGTATACGAAATTACTTGCCTAGTTTTAAAACCATCACTTATGGGGAATTAAACGCCAATATCAAAGCCATAGCCAATGCCTGGCGATACCATCCAGCACATTTTGTCAAGCCAACCGAATTTGTAGGGATTCTTGGTTTTACAGGAGTCGATTTTGCGACTTTAGATTTAGCCTGTGCTTATGCATATACCGTTACTATTCCGCTACAAAGTAGTACGTCTGGGGCAGATTTAAATGAGATATTTGAAAATACGAATCCTGCTGCTTTGGCAACCACAATTAATGATTTGCCCGTTGCGGTGGACCATGTCATTACGCATGGCGGCATACGTAGTTTGATAGTTTTTGATTACGAAGAAAAAGTGGACGAAGAACGAGCAACTTATGAAGCGGCAAAAGCTAAATTGACCGAAGCAGGAGTGATTACGCAAATTATCACTTTTAATAACCTGATTGCTTTTGGCAAAAAACAAGCATTTTCCTTCTTGCCACCAAGCAAAGATGGAGAAAGACGAATGATGGGCATTATTCATTCTTCGGGAAGTACGGGTAAACCAAAAGGAGCGATGATGCCCGAAAGTGCCGCTAAAGAATCATGGAGTGGTCGCAAGACTCAAATGCCATCCTTGTCTGTTGCCTTTTCCCCTTTAAATCACTTGATTGGTAGAAATGGCTTGATTGGCACTTTATGTTTGGGTGGAACGATGTGTTTTACTTTGAAATCAGATATGTCCAGTTTATTTGAGGATATTCGGATTGTGCGACCAACCCAAATGAGTTTTTTTCCACGGATTCTTGAATTGATTTACCAGCATTATCAAAGTGAGGTAACCCGTCGAGTGAAGAAAGGAGAAGGAGATGACGTGACCATTCAAGCAAAAGTCAAACAAGAAATGAGTACCACCTTTTTAGGTGACCGTTTGCGTCGTGGTTCTGTAGGTGGTGCGCCAACTTCACCCGCCGTGATGCAATTTATCAAAGAATGTTTTGATATTTTAATGCTTGATGGTTATGGCAATACCGAATCTGGAACGGGGGGAGTAGCTATTAATGGTAGAATTAATCGGCCGATGATTACCGATTATAAATTGCGAGATGTACCAGAATTAGGCTATTATTTAACCGATAAACCTTATCCAAGAGGTGAATTATTATTCAAAAGTAGGGTCGGTATTTCGGGTTATTATAAAGCACCAGAAGCAACGGCAGGACTATTTGATAAAGATGGTTTTTCTATTACAGGCGATATTGTGGAAGAACGTGGTCCAGACCATGTGGTGGTGATAGATCGTCGAAAAGATGTAATGAAATTATCCCAAGGCGAGTATGTAGCGGCTGGAAAATTGGGGACGGTATTTGAAGGGGGAAGTGCGGTGATTCGGCAAATTTATATTTATGGAAATTCCTTTCAATCTTACCTTTTGGCAGTAGTTGTACCAGAGGTTAAGGTGGTCAAAACGATGTTAGGAGAAGATTACAAGGAAAATGCCTTGATTAATTTAATCCGTAGAGAATTACAACAAGTAGCTGCTGCTAAAGAACTAAAAAGCTTTGAAGTACCTCGAAATTTCATTATTGAAATGGAAGAATTTACGCAAGCTAATGGTTTATTGTCAAGTGTACGAAAGCGATTAAGACCTGCTTTGAAACGAAAATATGCGGCAAGATTAGAAACGATTTACGAGGAACAAGCCCAACAGCAAGAAGCGGATATTGAAGGATTAAAAGACCCTAATTCTCGTTTAAGTACTTTAGATAAAATCGTTAAATTATTAGAAGTAAATCTCAAAGTACAAGAAGTAGATATTTCCCAGCCTTACACTTATGCAGAACTAGGTGGCGATTCTTTAGGCGCCGTTGCTTTCTCTATGTCGATGGGTAAAGTATTTGGGATAACAATTCCTGCCAATCAGATTTTAAGCCCAACGGGAAGTCCTGAAAAGTGGGCGAATTTGATTGATAAAATGTTATCGGATGATGGGACAAATCAAGTGACTTTTGCGAATATTCACGGAGAAGGAGCAAGCCTTATTCATGCTAAAGATTTAATACTTGACCGATTTATTGATGCCACGATTTTGACGAAAAGTGCTTCCATAACTTTTCCCGATAGCTATCGGGATGGAAGCACTAACGCTCCCAAAACTGTTTTGCTAACCGGGGCGAATGGTTATTTAGGCCATATTTTATGCCTAGAATGGCTGCAAGAATTGGCTAAAAAAGATGGGCAATTAATCTGTTTAATTCGAGCAGTAGATGATATTGCGGCAAAAGCCCGATTAGATGCGGCTTTTAAAGGTGTAGATGCTGAATTTGAGCATCTTTATCAAAAGTTAGCCAAGAAGCATTTACAAGTTTGGGCAGGAGATATAACCGAACCAAATTTTGGCTTAAGTGAAGAAAAATACCAACAATTAGCCGAGCAAGTTGACCGAATTTGTCACCCTGCTGCTTTGGTGAACCATCGCTTAGGTTATGAACATTTATTCGGACCAAATGTAGTTGGCACCGCTGCGATTATTCAATTGGCATTAACCGAACGAAAAAAGGAAATTGATTTTGTATCGACCGTAGCAGTAGAACGATTTTTGGATACAAAAGAAGTAAATAATGAAGATTCCCCTTTATTAGAAAGCATTACCTTAACGGACCATTATGCCGCAGGTTATGGGGCAAGTAAATGGGGCGCAGAACATTTATTGCAAAAAGCACATAGTGAATTTGGACTAACTATTAATGTCTTTCGAGGAGATATGATGTTGGCACATCAGCAATATAAAGGACAAATTAATGCGGCAGATATGTTTACCCGTTTATTGTATAGCATTGTGAATACGGGATTAGCACCACAATCTTTCTATCGCTTAACGGCAGATGGTCAAAAGGCAAAAGCCCATTATGATGGCACACCTGCGGATGTGATTGCCGCAGCTATAGTTGGCGTCCATAAAGTATCCACTAAAGACTATCAAAATTTTAATATTAAAAACTACCACCAAGAGGATGGCGTTTCCCTTGATGCTATCGTCGATTGGATTGAATCTGCTGGCCATTCGATTAAAAGAATCGCCAATCATAAAGATTGGTTCACTCAATTTAAAGCCAAATTAAGTGCTTTATCGGCCGAAAAACGACAACATTCTGCTTTGGAAGTTTTGGCTGCTTTTAGTCGCCCTTATCCTGCAAAGCTACGAGTTGCAGCTTGCGACAATTACCAAAAATTAGTGAATGATTTGGGAGGTAAGGCGTCTGTCCCTAGTTTATCGGAGGCATTTATTCATAAATGTTTGGAAGATATGCGGTTGTTGGGTGTGTTAGACTAAATCCAAGATTAGTTTAAAAAAAGTATCTTTGTTATAGTAATGATTCAAAATAATCAATGACTATGCAAGTATTGCCATTAGGGCTTCAAAGTTTTAGCGAAATTAGGGAAAGAAATTATTAACAACAGGTACTTTCCGAAATTATTGGTTTGAGACAGGTACGCCTACCTTCTTAATTAAGCAAATCCGTAAACATAAAGTCATTGATTTTGAACGCCAGTCAGTAGATGCTAGTGCTTTTTTAAGTTATGATATTGAAGATTTGCAATTATTACCCTTAATATTCCAAACAGGATACATTACTATTTTAAGCCAAGATGAATTTGGTTTATATCAAATTGGGTATCCCAATAAAGAAGTAAAAGAATCTTTGTTGAGGTTTATGATAGGTTCTTTTAGACAAGATGAAATTTCTTTTAGTACCCCCATTGCCATTGATTTATATAAAGCCTTTGCCGCCAATGACTTAGACAAAGCCATGCGGATAGTTAAATCCATTTTTAAAAATATTCCCAATCATATTTTTATTGCCGATAAGGAATATTATTATCACAGCATCATTTATTTAATTTTTCTTCTATTAGGTCAATATGTAGAAAGTGAAATTAATACCAACGATGGGCGCTTAGATGCAGTCATCAAAACAAAAGAAAGAATTTATATCATTGAATTCAAATTAGATAAAAGTGCAACCGAGGCAATACAACAAATTAAAGACAAAAAATATTACGAAAAATATACAACCGATACCAGAAGCATTCAGCTAGTTGGTATTAATTTTAGTAGTCAGCTAAAATCAGTAGAAGATTGGATGATAGAAGCTTTGTAAGCTGGTATATTATTTGTTAATGCAATATAACCACTCACCTCTTCCCCTCCTAAATGACAATTGCCTAGCATTTCAGAAATTAATATCCAATATATTTGAATTTTAAAATAAAATATATGATTTTTGACTTCTAATCCGCCTGCAATCATTAGAGATTCACTTACCCAATTGTTTTAAAAAGGTTTCCTTTAAGGGAACAGGAAAAATATAACCTACCATTTCTGTAGCTTTATTTTGTCCTTTAAGGCAGCCCGTCCGTAAACGGTTCACTAAGAAATAAAGATTCCCCGAATCTTCCTTTCTTAGCTCATGTTGGAAAAATACTCATTATGCGAAGGCATAACTCCGTTTGCAACCCGTCCGTAAACGGTACAGAAGTATACTTCTTCATGCCTTGTACAAGAACAAACTAAAACCACATCGACTGGTACCTTATTTATTCCCTGCTCCCTAAATACTGTTTACAAACATCTTTGAGTACTATCTAGACACACATAACGAACTAAATCCTGTTATATGAATAACCTACACCAAAAGCGATTTTTCGCCTGGTTGATTTGTTTATTTACCACATCCTTCCTTTTTGCGCAAGCAACCACTCAACTCATTGGTGTCGGCCAAACACCCAATGTTACGGTTACGACGAGTAATACGCAAACTGGCACTACAGGTAAAAACACCTTATCAAACGAAGGATTCAAACCCAATAATAATGCATCTTCTCGCTTTTTACAACAGGCTAGTTTCGGCGCAAATCATGAAGCGATTACCACTTTGAGTGCTACTGGATTTGAGGATTGGATAGATCATCAATTTACTCAAAATAAGGCGTTTAATATAGTAGACAAAGTAGATTATTGGCGAACCACAAAAAACACAGCTAATGGCAATGATCCCAATGATACAGGAGCCTATCCTCATTTTTGGGACTATGCGTATTGGGAATATACCATGAGTTCTGATGATGTCCTAAGACAACGAATTGCATTAGCATTAACAGAAATATTGGTTATCTCAGAAAATTCAAGTTTTGGAGAAAATTCCTATGCATTAGGTGGTTACTTTGATTTAATGCTGGATAATGCCTTTAATAATTATCGAGATATTTTAGGTGTCGTTACCTTCAGTCCTGCAATGGGTAATTATTTAACTTATATGAATAACCCCAAAGCAGATCCTGTAACAAATCGGTTCCCTGATGAAAATTATGCTCGGGAGGTCATGCAATTATTTACCATTGGTTTATGTGAATTAAATATAGATGGAACTTGTAAAACAGATGAGGTAGGTAACCCTATTCCGACTTATGATAACACAGATATTGCTGAATTTTCTAAAATTTTTACAGGCTTGACTTGGGATGATCCTCATTGCCCTTTCTTTTGTGGACCTCGCCAATATGAGGAAACGTTTAAATCCCCAATGCAAATGAATAATGACTACCATGATGAAGGAGAAAAACGCTTACTGAATGATTATGTAGTACAAGCTAAAACACCCGTTGATGGCATGGCAGACATTAACGAAGCCCTTGATAATTTATTCAATCATCCTAATGTTGGGCCTTTTATTGGCAAGTTACTCATCCAACGATTGGTCACGTCTAATCCTAGTCCCGAATATGTAACACGAGTGGCACAAGCATTTAATGGTGAATCTCATTATAGTACACAACGAGGAAACATGCAGGCTATCATCAAAGCTATTTTACTAGATGATGAGGCTAGAAGTTGTGCGGCTCAAAATGCGCCTACTTTTGGTATGTTGAGAGAACCTTTCATTCGCTATTTACATCTCTGCAAAGCTTTTGATTTAACCTACACTTGTGGTATTCCAAGAAATGCAATGGCAAGCGTACAGTCTGAGTTTGGACAAAAACCGTTTACCTCTCCGAGCGTATTCAATTTTTTTCAACAAGATTATCAACCGATTGGCCCAGTAGAAGAAGCCAACTTGTTTGCTCCCGAATTTCAAATTACCAATGCTCAAACTATAGCGGGCTATATGAATCAACTAAATGAATGGTTGATTAATGGAAATGTAGTGGATGATTGGGGAGATTTTTTGAATAATTGTGATTATAATAATCGACCTAGCTTAGATTTTACAGATGAAAACGCCTTGACTTATCTTGATAAATTACCCGAATTAATAGATCGGCTCAATCTAATTTTGACACATGGGCAATTGTCTCAAGCGTCTAAAGATGCCATCTTAGCAATGCTAAGAGAAATGCCCACGAATGGTTGGAACGAAGAAAATAGTATTTTCCTTAGGGAAATGCGTGCCAGAGTCGCTATCTATTTAATCATGGCAAGTCCTGAATATTTGATTAATAAATAAACTAGTTACTGGTTGCTAGTTGTTGCTCAATTAGTAACTAGCAACCAGTAACCAGCAACCAAAAAAATGAGCAGAAAAAGAAATATTTCCAGACGACAATTTTTAGGTCAAGCAAGCTGTGCAGCTATTGGTTCAACCGCATTTTTGTCAACTGCACTTAATTTAGGCATGATTAATACGGCTGCGGCCCGACCACATATCCTACAAAATCCGAATGATTATAAAGCTATTGTTTGTATTCTATTAGCAGGTGGCGCAGATTCGTTTAATATGTTAATGCCAATAGATGATACTCGGTATAATCAATATGTCAATATTAGAGGTGCAGGTGATTTGGCGTTGCGACGAGATGCGTTTGATGTCAATAACCCTGCCCAAATTTTACCTCTTAATTCGGATTATGGGGTACATCACACCATGTCTGAAGTAGCAAATTTATTTAATCAGGGCAATCTATCTTTTTTAGCAAACATAGGAACACTCATTGAACCAATCATTGATATTAATGACTTAGAATTTGGGAATAAAAAAATTCCATTAGGCCTTTATTCTCATGCGGACCAAATTATGCAATGGCAAACTTCCGTCCCTCAAAATCGAAGCGCAGTAGGGGTTGGTGGTCGAATGGCTGATATTTTATCGGATATGTCCACTTTAAATGGCGTCTCGATGAATATTTCTCTGGATGGTAAAAACAGATTTCAAGCGGGTAATCAAGTCATTGAATTTTCTCTAGCCAATAATTCTACCGTCGATAATTTAGGCTTCGAAGGATTTCCTTCTTGGTATAGTAATGCAGGCTTTTTAGGCCAACGCAGAAATGAGGTCATTAATAATTTAGTAGAAGATGTCTATTCCAATATTTTTCAAAAAACCTACGGTTCGCTCACTCGACAAACCATTGCATCTATTGATACCTTTAAAGCCGCTTTATCTAAAAAAGAAGATGTAACGGCTCATTTTACGCCTGATGTACGCCTTTCTCAAGACCTCCGAATGATGGCAGAAGTCATGAGCGTGCAAAGTGATTTAGGCAATAATCGGCAAATTTTCTTTACCACTTTTGGTGGCTGGGATCACCATGATGATGTAATAGGCAATCAAGAACGAATGCTTCCTATCTTAAGTAAAGCAATGGGAGAACTGCATAATGCTTTGGGGCAATTGGGGCTACAGGATAAGGTCACCACCTTTACTATTTCTGATTTTGCCCGCACCTTGACTTCTAATGGTAACGGTTCAGACCATGCTTGGGGCGGCAATTCTATGATTATGGGAGGAGCGGTAGACGGTGGTAAAATTATCGGAAGCTATCCTGAATTTGATTTGAGCAATGCCCTAAATATTGATGAACGAGGTCGATTTATACCCACTACTTCCGTCGATAAATTTTATGCAGATATAGCCACTTGGTTTGGGGTTTCAGCTAATGATTTGAGTTATATTTTGCCCAATATTGGCAATTTTGATGCGAGCCCTTTGGGTATTTTTAGTTAAGGTATACGCTAAAAAACACTAAATATCAGCCTAATATAAAAGTTATGAAGCAAATATATATATCCTGTTTTTTATTCTTTGTTATTCAAGATATTAGCGCACAATGCCTTGGTAATCAAGGTGAAATTAATTGGTGGCAATGGGCTGATTTTCCTTTGATTACATGGACGATGGATGATTTCGACCGATTTGAGCGCTTTCCTAATGGTCCAGATCATACTAGAATTTTAAATTCTACCGTCAATCCTACCAATTATACAGACCTATTTGGCAGTTTAACTAAAGGATTTATTTATCCAGACTCGACAGGGAACGCAGAATTTTGGGTAGATGCAGACGATGATTATGAATTTTATCTAAGTACGGATGCAACTGCTGCCAACTTAGTTGAAATTAGTCGAGATACGGCGAATCCTGATATCATTCCAATGGTTAAAGGAGCGTACTACTATTTTGAATTAGTACATGTTGATTTCGGAGGGGCCGACCATGCAAGTATTCGGTGGCGAGCCGATTTTCTATTTGATGGCATAACTGCACCGTGGCGCATTATTTCAACCGATTATTTGTACGGAACTTGTGACGTACCTTGTCAACCGATGGGAACTAGCTGCGATGATGACAATGCTATTACGCTAAATGATCAATGGGACGGGAATTGCAATTGTGTAGGTTCGCCTGCTACGACCAATGAGTGTGTTGGAGAAAGAAATGCTTTGGATGCTTACTTGTATAATAATTTAGCGGGCGGGGCGGTCAATGTTTTAGAAACAGCTATTACCAATAATATCCAACCTGATAAAGTAGAGGCATTGACGCCAAATTTTGGCGATTTTTATAATAATGGCAATAATGATTTTGAGGAATATGGAACTTATGTACAAGCATATTTAACCGTTCCTGTATCGGGCTATTATGATTTTAATCTTACAGGAAGTGATGAGAATATTTTTTATATCAGCTCTGATGATTCGCCCGCTAATAAGACCAATACCATACTACGCAATTACTGGGGGACGGGCCCTTTTGGACATGACCTATTTAATGATCGAACCCCTAACCAAACAGTAACTGGTCTTTATCTTAGTGCCGACCAGTATTATTATATAGAACTAAATCACAAAGGGAATGGAGGTTGGGAATTTTTTAATTTATTTTGGAAAACACCCTATCAAACAAGAAATGAATGGTTGAGAGTACCTACCTTTCATTTTTTCGATTATACCTGTGAATCTATTTGTGTTAAATCGGGCATTCCCTGTAACGATAACGATCCTTATACCGCCAATGACCTTTGGGATGGCAATTGTAATTGTGTAGGAACGCCCTGTACTGCACCAGATTGTGATGACCCAACGACCTCCTTTATAGCTGCAACAGAATGCGAAACCACCAATTTGATTGACAATCGTGCCGATGATGCTTGGTTATCTTGTGCCCCTTTAAGTGATGCTCCCAACTCAGCCCGTAATGGTCAACATTGGATTCAGTACGATTTTGGTGGTGCTTATAATTTAGGTACCACCCAAGTATGGAATTATAATGTAGATGGTGCAACCGCTTCTGGTTTCCAGCAAGTGGTGATAGATTATTCTACCGATGGGATTAACTGGCAAGAATTAGGCACTTATAATTGGGATTTAGCTTCGGGAACAACCGATTATGAAGGCTTTATCGGTCCAGACTTCACCAATATTACAGCTCGATATGTATTAATTACTTCAATGGACAATCCAAATGCTTGTCGAGGGATTCACAAAGTAGCCTTTAATGCAGTTAGCTGTCCTAGGATTGAATTTAGTACCCCTAAAATTGATCAGTCGCTAGTCGCCAATACCAATGTGTCTCAAGTTCAAGTAGCGGTTACTGGTGGCGAAGCGGCCATTAATTCAGTCGCCTTATATTTGGATGATGCTCTGATAGCTTCAGATAATACGGCTCCCTATGAATGGACAGATATAGCTGCTTTGCAAAATCTAACCAATGGAGATTATAAATTATCCGCTGTAGCAATGGATGCTAATGGGACGGAATGTGAATTATCCACCCAAATTCATGCCATTGGCTTAACGGATTTCCCTTGCCAAGCTGCTATTGTCTTGGATGCCACCGAAGAAATGGTCTATAGAACAGACGCTACGATTACTTCTACAAGCATGGTCGAATCCACAGATCCCACTTTTTATGTAGCAGAAGAATCCATTAGCCTGCTACCCGGTTTTCATGCGGTGGCAGGTAGTGAATTTACAGCTATGATTGCCGCTTGTTCGCCGTCTACGCTAACTTCTCCAGTAGCGCAAGCTAGAAGCAATAATGTTCCAGATGTAGCTATGGGAATACCTACCATTAAGCTTTATCCCAATCCAGTCATTAGTAATTTTACTTTAGAAATAGAGGCCCACGAAGCAGGTAGGATGCAGATTCGAGTATTTGATGTCTTAGGAAAAGAATTGAATAATTTGAGTCACCGAACCTCCATTGATGAAGGGGTTACAATAATTGAATTACCTGCAGAGTCTTTGACGGCAGGATTGTATTATTGTACTATTAAAATTAATGGTCAATCCTTTACGAAGTCTTTTGTGCGAGTGGATGGGAACTAAGAATCCAATCTATTTTCTTTACTTAAGTCCCCAAAAACAGTTTGTCAAAATAATCCAGATTTTTGAATAAATAATGCTAGTCTCTCTATTCAAACAACCTTAACTTGCCTATTCCCCAAATAATCCTAACTCCGCCTACGTTAATAGTACCAAAGGGTGGGTATATCGAAACCAAGAAGCAATAGATTTCAAGACCTCTTTCGAAAGTTTTAGGAAGGCATACCTATTAAATCCAAACGATTGGGGTACTTTATGGGGACTTACTTTATTTTATTTGAATATTGGGTTACCTATAGATGATGCACTTAAATTCTGTAATAAAGCAATCGAAATAGCTCCCTTAAAGGTCCCTCTTTACAATACTCGCGCAAGCATATATATGAATATATTGGGGGAAACGAAAAAAGCCTTGGCAGACCTTAACACTAGTCAAGCATTGAATCCTAATAATTACCATAGTTTGTTTGGTTTAGCCAGTTATCATATAAGGTTAGGTGAAAAGGAGACTGCTAAAGATTATTTAAACCGCCTAATAGCCCTTGACTTCCCTTTTGATATTGAATTTGTATATGACTATTTAGTAAATGAAAAAATTCCAATTAAACTAAGTCAAAATCTTGAGTTGAGAGAGACTCTACACCAATACGACCATCAATCACCCTCCCTATGGTAGAGATGAATTAATAAATGCTTTGCATACTAATCTTATTAACAAGGCTGGACTAATTCGTGCCAACCCGAAAATTTTAGCCAAGCAGGAGGATATCGAGCGAACTCCTGACAATCCCTTTTTACATACTTTTTTGGGCTTAGCCTATAATGCGAACGGTCAATCTGAACAAGCCATGAACCATTTTGTACGGGCAAGAGAATTGGGTTATCCAAATATCCTTAACCTTGAATTAGCTAGTATTTATAAACAGCGAAATCAATCTGCTAATGTGCGCTATATGGTAGCTGATAGATTTAGTAATGATTCGATTGCCCCTCTAAGTAGCCTGTCCAGTTAATAGTGACGGGTAGATTTTGTCATAAAATTTGTC
>CAZXYA010000243.1:0-12566 GCA_964644655.1 uncultured Saprospiraceae bacterium
GAGTTAATGAGGGTAGCATTTGGTCTAAAACGCTTTGTTTACCTCATTTATCTTATGAACTCATCAACTCATTACCCACTTTCTAACGTGTCGATTAATTTTATACAAGTACTTATAGTGATTTTTTACCAATGCAGCCTTTACTTTATTTTCAATATGTCTACGCCCAGTCAACTATGTGTAACTTTTTGTCCTCTGCGATATTTTTTTGTCACTTTATATAGCTGAATATTATTTTCTTGCGTAAGGAATACTATCTTTAACGGATATATAGTTAAGGTATTTAACCCCCCAGTACTACAGAATAATACAGAAAAAGAAATCTATGTTAAGAAGTGTCCTCTCCCTAATTGGTTTAATGTTAACGATTATTGTCCAAGGCCAACAATTAGCCAATGTTCAAGGTGAAATAATAGTCCAATGCGATCCAGCAATTGAAAACATTGAAGCTATTTTGACCCCATATACTAAATATAGAGGGCAAAATACGCTGTTAAAAACAAAACGTTGTTTGTCAACTGCAATGAATATTTGGCAACTACAATTTGATTTTACCAAGATTAATGAGCGTCAATTATTACAGACATTAAGACAAGATAAACGAATTTATAATGCTCAATTCAATCATTTGGTCAACCTACGGAAAATACCTAATGATCCAGATTTTTTACGACAATGGGAGTATATTAATAGGGAAAACCCAATGGTAGATTTAGATGCAGACTTGGCTTGGGACATCACAACTGGTGGGGTAACGCTTAATGGAGATACGATTGTCCTTGCAGCTTTGGACGATGGGGTAGATTTAAACCATGAAGATTTTGAGGGCAATATCTGGCAAAATCATGGAGAAATTCCTAATAATGGGATAGATGATGACGCCAATGGATTTATTGATGATGTGAATGGGTGGAATGCGGTCACTAATACAGGAAGCATAACGGATAACGGATCACATGGTACTACAGTCATGGGCATAATGGGTGCCAAAGGGGATAATTTAATTGGCGTAGCAGGAGTGAATTGGGATGTAAAGTTGATGATGGTAAAAGTGGATAATCGAGTAGATGAGGCTACTTTAATAACAGGGTATGGCTATCCGCTAGCAATGAGGAAATTATATAATGAAAGTAATGGTTCGGAAGGAGCGTTTGTGGTTGCTACGAATTCTTCTTTTGGAATAGACAATGGATTTGCTGAAGATGCCCCTATTTGGTGTGCTTTATTCGATTCCTTAGGAACAGTTGGCATTTTAAATTGTGGCGCAACGGCTAATCGGAATATTAATGTAGACCTCGAAGGAGATTTACCAACTACCTGCCCAAGCGAATATTTAATAAGCGTAACGAATATAGGCAGAGATGGCAATATAGTTTTTTCTGCTGGGTTTGGTAAAGAGCATATAGACCTCGGATCATTTGGAGAAGATATTTACTCGTTGGCTCGAAATAATAGGTATTTGGCAACAAGTGGAACTTCCTTAGCCACCCCTCAGGTGGCAGGCGCTATTGGTTTACTGTATGCGACGGATTGTGGTAATTTTGGAGATTTGGTTAAATCTAATCCAGCAGAAGCAGCCTTACTGGTTCGACAATATATTTTAGAAGGCGTACAGTCGAATGAATCTTTAAATGGGATTACTGCATCGGGAGGCCAGCTTAATTTAAAGAATAGTTTAGAATTATTATTACAAGCTTGTGGTCCTTGTCCACCTCCGCTTTCTATTACGATTACTAATGTCTTGGATGTTGCGGCTCAAATTGATTGGATTTCTTCCTTGGAAGAAACGGCACCTACCTTGAGATATAGAATAGTAGGGACGACCAATTGGATCAGTCTAACAGACATAAGTACCCCTTTTACATTGACCAATTTAACTGCCTGTACAGATTATGAAGTCCAATTAAAAAGCGATTGTGGGGAGGAAGTAAGTGACTTTACTCGATCTTTCTTTTTTACAACAGATGGTTGTTGTATTCCGCCAGAAAATATTCAGGTGACCGAAGTAGGGACTGATAAAATTAGACTAGAATGGAATCCATTATTTGCGGCTAAAAATTATGAAATAAATTTTAGAACAGCAGGCACAGGCAGTCTACAAATAACTACTACCGAAAATAATTTTATTGAGTTTACAGATCTAACAGTTTGTACCGCCTATGAATTTCAAGTGCGGACAATTTGTGAAAATCAGACGACGAGTTTTTCAACATTACAAACAATTACAACTACTGGTTGTGGATCTTGTACAGATGCGACTTATTGTGAAGCGTTGGGAAGATTTGATGATGAATGGATTTCCAAAGTAAGCCTAAATACACTAGTGAATGAATCTGGAAATGATAGTGGATATGGGGATTATACTGGTCTTAGTACCGATTTAACTATTTTAGAAACCTACGATTTAACGGTTAATATTGAATATGACGGATTCCCTTTTGTGGAAAATGTACAAATATGGATTGATTTTAATCAGGATGGGATATTTGATGAAGAGACAGAAAATGTAGTGAATTTGGAAGAAGATGTCCTTGACGAATTAATGACGACAATCACCATTCCAGCAGATGCCAAACAAGGATTAACTAGAATGCGAGTTGCGATTAAATGGCGAGAAGGAACCGATCAATCAAAACCCAAACCTTGCGGTACTTTTGATTTTGGAGAAGTAGAAGATTATTGTGTGAATATTATTGGAGCAGCGGTGCCTTGTATTGTTCCTGAAAATATGGAACTATTAGATGCGCCAATTGACGATATAGCAGGCCTTAAATGGTCCTCGACAACAGGCGCCTCAACTTATAATTATCGCTATAGAATCGAAGGTACTACGGATTGGATAGTGGGAACAACGGATGATCCTTCCATGGTGTTTTTAGCGAATTTAGAAGGATGTAGTAGCTACGAAGTCCAAGTACAATCCGTCTGTGATGCTATTCAGTCAAGTGAGTTTTCCGAGAGTTTTTTATTTAATTCTGCTTGTGAAGTTGCTGTTACGGATGTGCCACTTGAAGTGGAAAAATTGACGGTTTATCCAAATCCATTTATTAATGATTTACAGGTAGATCTTACTTTAAAAAGCGCCACAAGCGTAAGGTTTAGGCTCTTTGATGTATCAGGAAAGGAAATTGTAAATGAAGACGTAGGGGAACTGTCTGTTGGTAAAAATACTACAGGGTTTACCGTTGGTAATTTATCTAGCGGTATTTATTTATTGGGAATTGAAACGGATAAAGGACAGACTGTTAGACGGGTTGTGAAATTTTGAATCTCCTAACTAATTATTCTGTAATAAAAGTTTTCTGAATTTTTTCCTAGCTCGCTTCGCGAGCTAGGAAAGGAGATTTTTAAGGGTGAAATTTTTTGGTTTTTCCATTGGAAAAACCAAAAAATTTCACCCTTAAAAATCCCTCAGAGTAGCAGCAAAGCTGCGCTCGGGGGGCACGTTAAAATGATAATAAATTTATTTGACAATGTACTTAATTTTATAAAAAAGCAGCTACTATCTGTTCTACTTCCGCAATCTTCAAATCAATACCATGATATTCTAATCCCATTTTTTTAGCACTTTTATAATGTGCCAAGGCCTGTTTAAAATCTCTCTTTTTTTCAAAATAAATCCCAAAATAGTAAATCACTTGGGGATGTTCTGGCGCTAATTTTTGTGCGATTTGTAAGTCAGAAAGACCTGCTTCCAACTGATTTTTTTTTATCCGCAATAAACCTCGGTTTGCCCAACCCTCTGGGTTATCAGGGGTATAGAAAATCGCAGCATCTAAATCCTGTTGCGCTCGCTGATAATTTCCTGTTTGCAGATGAATATATCCTCTATTTGTCAAAGCCATTCCATCCATATGTTTTTTATAAATACAATGGTCAAAGTAGTTCAATGCTTCGTCCCAACGATTTAGTTTTAGATTCAACCAACCAATTTGATGGAAGTCAAGGTAAGTATAAGGATGAATGGCTTTAAAAGAATCATAAAAATTGAGGGCATTACTATAATCTTTTAATTGCATAAAACTATTGACGATTAAATCATAGACTGGTTTTTTTTGAGGAGCTTCTTCAATTAAGGTGACGCATTGCTCAATGGCATCTCGATATTCTTTTTTTAAAAAGGATTGTTCTGCCTCAAAAAAAGCTTCGGGTAAGCCTCTTCTTCTAAAAGTCGTCAATAATTGATACCCATCACTATAAGTCACGCCACCATTATACAATTTAATCGGGGTATGACTGGGGTCAATATTGACGATAAAATCTATTATTGCAGAGATTAGAAAAAAGACAATAAAGACAATCCAACCTTGGGAATAACCGCCATTAATAATAAAATAAAAAGCGGTTAAAGCGATGAGTAAACTAGCGATTGGACCCCCTAAAATAATGATTAATTGAGGTAAAAAACGGTTGACACCTCCATGAGTACATAGACCAATTCGCCAATTAAAAATATTTAATTTTAAGTAGAGTGCGAGTCTACCAAAGTTCAACTGCAAGCAATTACTTATATCTCCATAAGTACCTACAAATACATTGACTTTTTCCTTTTTGGTAAATAATAAGGCAGGGATTGCATGCCCCATTTCATGAAAAAAAGTGGTGAAGGAACGCATAAATACGATGCCTCCAATCCAAGTGATGCCCATTAAAATACCATAAATAAATTCCATGTTTTTTAGATAAGTACTCTGTAATAAAATTTATTTTATACCCCTTTTGTGAGGCGGCGAAGCCGCCGAGCAGAATTATAATTTTTTTTACAAGCTGTAATAAGTTTACTCCGCTAAAATATTTTTAACTCGACCAACTTCTCCTAATTGCAGCATCACTTTTATCCCATGTGGATGATTGGACGCCTTGGTCAATATTCTTTTAACAATTCCTTCTGTTAATTCCCCTGTTCGTTGATGTTGTTTTTGGACAATTTCTACCACATCACCAATTTGAATATTTTTTCTTTTGCGACCGTCCAATTGTTCCTTTTCCATTTTCCTATTTTTTATAAAACAAAGCATGGTTCATTTATGAGTAACCAAATTATTTACAAAATAAACCATTATTATACTCTTATAACGTATTTGTCCTAAATTTGACAGTAAAGAGTTGAAAAAAAATCGGACCTTAAAGCAACTTTTTAAGCGGTTGGATGCCCTTTAGTAAAAGCAAATAACTATGAAAAAATTAATCTTAACTTTTTTTTTAATAAGCTTGCCTATTCTTTTATGTGCACAGCCAGTTCCTTGTGATGATCCTCCTGTGATGACTTCTTTTTGTATGGATGCCTGTATTATTTGTGATATTGATGGATTTACGGGGCGACATGAAGCTTCGATTGTAGGAGAAGCACCTCCTGGATTTGCAGGAGAATGCACGATGGTTGCCCATAATATGCAATGGATTGCCTTTATTGCTGGAAGTGAGAATCTAAGGGTGAATTTAGCGGTGTCAAATTGTGAATTGAATATAGGTTTAGAATTCGGTTTATACAGAGGCATTGACTGTGATAATTTCCAGCGGATTTCTAATTGTTTTGGCGGGCGAACTTCGATTGGCCCAGGGCAAAGTGGAACGATTGAAAATATAGAACCATTGGTTATTGGACAATATTATTACATCGTAATGGATGGAGGCTTAGCAGATAACTGTGATTGGACTTTTACGGTTTTAGATGGTATTACCAAATCAAACCCATTAGAAACTTCTGGTTTAATGGAAGGGAATTTTGAAACTTGCCCAGATTTAGAACAATTATATACCATTAATGCACCAGAAGGAGCAACGGAATTTGAGTGGACATTAGATGGGCGTAATTTAGGTATCAATGAACCGACCATCCCTGTAATTTATGATCGAACAGGGGTTTTTACCCTTTGTGTAACCGCTTTTAATGCTTGTGAGGAAGCCCCTCCAACTTGTCAAACTATTAGGGTAACAGAAATAGCACCAACATTTTTTGAGGAGAAGATATGTGTAGGAGATAATTTTGAGGTGGCAGATACTATTTTGAATTCGACAGGTAATTTTGAATTTCACATTACTACTGCAAATGGTTGTGATAGTGTGGTTTTTGTAGATTTGGAAGCCGTTCCTTCTTCTTTTACAGATATTGGGCGAGTTAATATTTGTGAAGGAGATGTATTGCCCATTGCAGGAGAAGATTTTTCTACTACTGGGATTCACGAAAAAGTATTGTCTAATTTTTTAGGCTGTGATAGTACGATATCCTTAGATTTATTTGTGGTGATTTGTAATATTCAAGGTCAAATTACGCCAACACCTGTTGCTTGTTTTGGAGAGGCATTAGGTAGTCTAGATTTTATGGTTACGAATGGTACTCCTCCTTTTAGCTATTCCTGGGAAAGTTTGGGAGGTGCCATAAATGGCAATGGAATGGTTGAAAATTTAAATGAAAATATTACCGTCAATAATTTACCTATAGGCACTTATTTAGTAAGCATTGATGATGGATTTGGGAATCAACGAATCCTGATAACAGAGATAACTCAGCCTCCCGTTTTAGCGACCACTTTGCAGACATCTAATTTTAATGACTTTAATATTTCTTGTTTTGCAGGAGCTGACGGTTCCATCAATATTTTTCCAGAAGGGGGAACTGCTCCTTATACTTATGTTTGGGCGGACGGAGCAACTAACCAAAATAGAGGTCAATTGTCAGTAGGGGATTACATGGTGACTGTTACAGATGTAATGGGCTGTAGGGTACAAGCAGCGGTTTTGCTTACAGCACCAAGCGCCTTGAATTTAATGGCTGACTTTATCGATCCTAATTGTGATGGGTTGACAACGGGTAGGGTAGTGGCGTCGAATTTGACAGGAGGTGTAGCACCTTATTTTTATACCTTAAATGACGAAGGATTTAGCAGTAGCCCTGAATTTGATAATTTAAGTGAAGGAACTTATACCATTGATGCAGAAGATGCAAACGGTTGTGAAGTGGAACAGACGGGTAATTTAACAGCCCCTATTATACCCAGTATCAATTTAGGGCCAGATTTAACCATAGAATTAGCGGATGAAGTTCAGATAAATCCAGCATTTTTAGCATCCGTAGAAACAGCATTATGGCGTGCCGATACTGGTCTTTCTTGTTATGATTGCCCTATGCCTATTGCCGCCCCAGTTAATGCGACTACCTATTCGGTAATCGTTAGTTCGATAGATAATTGCACAGCGACAGATTCGGTACTCATTCGAGTTTTAAAAGTGAGAGATGTATTTGTCCCAAATGTTTTTAGTCCGAATCAAGACGGCTTAAATGATATTTTGTTTATCAACGCAGGCCCAGAAGTTAATAATATTCAATCGTTTAGCATTTATTCTCGTTGGGGAGAACAGGTTTTTTTACAAGAAAATTTTGTGCCTAATGATATAGCCAATGGTTGGGATGGAAGAATTGCTAATGAATCCTTAGATAGTGGCGTTTTTATTTGGCAAGCAGTTATTGATTTTATTGACGGAGAGCAGCTGATTTATACAGGCGATGTGGCATTGGTAAGGTAAAACAGCTCTGTGAGCTGTGACACATAATAAAGCCAGAAAGAATAAACTTTACTATTGTGCGGCACAGCTCAGAGAGCTGTGTTACCGCCAATTTTTATACAAAATAACTTCAATCCCAAAAGATTCAAATTGTTGGACAATTTCCCAATTTGTCGATAGTTCAACCAAGTCCTCATCAGAAACGTCATTAAAAACCGTTGCATAAAAAAAGTATTGATTAGTAAGGAAATCCTTTTTAACAAAACCTTCCTGTCGTTCATTCAACTCATAAATTTCATAAGGACCGATATTGGGGAAAACAGTACCAATAGTTGCAGGGGGAATTTGCTGACTGTCAATATAAGCAATCATCTTTTTACGCAAGTTATAATATGGAATATGCGCCAAAGTAGCATCCCAACCTTGGGCAATATGTTTGGGGTAAATCCATAAATTACCCGTTAATAACCCAATGAAAGCGATGTTGAAAACTATTTTTTGTGTATTTGGAGCATGGATAAGTTGACAACATAAATGATAAAACAAGAACGTAATGGATAGAGTAATGGGTAATAGATAACGGTGACTCAATAAACCTTTATGCAATAATAGGGAAGGGGTTAAAATGATACTTAGTATAAGAATTAGACTAATTAATTTTAGGGTGATTTCCTTTTTTTTAGATGGGAAAGAGCTTTCACAACTTAAAGTTCTGGAAGCTCTAAATAACAGCCAAGCTAGTCCGCTCAACAAAAACAGCCGACCAAAATCTAGGAATCGCCAGCCTAAAATGCCAATATTTTTAAGAAATTCTATAAAATTAACCGACTCAAAACTACCCGCCCAAGGAGAATTTGGATGGTAGCCAATCCAATTAAAATGAAGATAATGCGCTACTAAAAAGGTACTTCCAATCAATCCAGCAGGCAAAAAAGGTAAGATGTTTTTGAATAAAATGGCGAAAATATTTTTAGTAGAACGGATGAATTCTTTTTGTAAAAAAACATCCATAAAACACCACCAAATATATAGACTAAATACCACCATCATCCCTCGCATACTAATCAATCCTAACAGAATAGTACTAAAAATAATAGCGTAAATAGATCGTTTTAAAATACTATTTAAACACCATAAAAAAGCAAAAACAAGTATTATATCTGGACTGACTAAAATGCTTTGTCCTGCAAAAAAAGGGTCTATTAATACCAATAGCATTAAATATTTAGCCTGCTTAGGCTTCCCAAAGTGGCAACCAATTTCATAAAGTAAGCATATAATACCTAATAAAAAAGGCAATATTGAAAAGTGACTGACCATCAAAGATTTACCAAAAAGGAACCAACAAAAAGCTAGATACATGCCAAAAAGTGGAGGATGCCCACTATTGATACTTTCGGGTAAAAAGAAAGCTTGGAATTGCTGTTCATAATACCAATGAGCATGTTTGGACGCTAATTGCACCGTATCCCAAAAAAAAGCATGGTCACTTGCCCACCAAGTTAGACAGCAGCAGTATAAGCAAAAAGGTAGAATAGTTTGCAATTTTTGAGATAGTCTCATATTAAAACAGGAACGTATTTTTTCAAATATTAATATTTATTGTACCTTCATCATTTTGAGTTGTCAGTTGTCAGTTTTCAAAGTACAACCTGACAACTGACAACCAACAACCTTAAATCTAACTAATCTGCGATGATAAAAAGAATTTTACAGTTAATCCTTATTCAATGCTTACCATTTATTTTATATGCTCAAAAATCGGCAAAAAAGACACTTGGTCATGAAGAATTGGTGACTTGGAAGCGAATCAATAACACGCAAATTTCAAATGATGGTACTTGTGTGACCTATGAGTTAAAAGGAGAAGAAGGAGACGGAGTGCTTCGAGTTTATACTGCTAACAACGATGCGACGGCTATTATTCCTAGAGGAGAGCGTGCAAAAATTAGTGCAGATAGTCGTTTTGTATTGTTTAGGATAAAACCCCATAAAGATAGTGTGAGACTATTACGGCTTAAAAAAGTAAAAAAAGGAGACTTACCTAAAGACAGCTTGGGCATTCATGATATACAAACAGGGAAAACGGAACGGATTCCGATGGTAAAGTCCTTTAAATTACCTGGAAAATGGGCAGGGTATGTAGTGTATCAAAAAGAAGCCGAAGAGATACCGACCAAAAGTAAAATTAAAAAAGACACTACTGGTGGAAAGACGGATAAAAAAATAAAGCCTAAGAAGGCTAAAAAGGAAAGCGGCGCCAATGGGACAAAGTTAATACTTAGAAATTTATTAACCCAAGAGGAAAAAATCTTTCCTTATGTCGTTAATTATGAATTGGCAAAGGAAGGTCAAAAATTATTATTTCAGACCACAGGCAATGATTCCACTTTTTTAAATGGGGTCTATTTACATGAATTAGACAAACAAACAACCATAGCCTTACACAGAAGCAAAGGGGATTATAAAAGAATGATACTAGATGAGGTTGGAAATCAGGTGGCTTTCTTAGCCAATTTTGATACCACCAATGCAGAAATTGCACCTTTTGAATTGGTTTATTGGAAAAATGGACAAGACTCAGCACAGGTAATCGCAAAGAACACAGCTGCTTTTTTAGAAAATAATTGGATTATTAGTGAACATGAAACCCCTGCCTTTTCTAAAAATGGGCAGCAACTATTTTTTGGTCGAAAGCCAAAACCCATTTTAGAGGATACGACTTTATTAGAAGAAGAAATGGTGAAAGTAGAGGTTTGGCATTGGAATGATGCTCAATTACATACCCAACAAAAAGTACGTCAAAAACGAGAAGAAAAGCGAGGATATAAAGTGGTCTGGCATCCAGATAGCAGACGTTTTGTCAACTTAGGATCTACTCAAATTCCAGAAATAAACCTAGGAGATGAAGGAAATGCGACCAAAGTATTAGGTTATGATGCTACCCCTTACGAAAAAGTAACTTCTTGGGAAGGTGGTCCAGCGGGAAAAGATATGTACCTGATAGATACCAAAACGGGTAAAAAGGAATTGATAGGGCAAGGTATCAAAGGGAGGCTTAGCTTATCTCCCAAAGCAAAATTTACTTATGCTTATTTACCCGCTGATTCTGCTTGGTTTGCCTATGATTTAGCGACTAAAAAAACAGTACAATTAACCAATAATGACCAGCATCCCTTTTATGATGAATTGAATGATCGACCGATGCACCCCTTTCATTATAGCATCGCAGGATGGACGGATAATGACCAGTTTATATTGATTAATGATCGCTATGATATTTGGAAGATTGATCCGAAAGGAATTGCCTCACCAGTTAATTTAACCAATGGACGAGCCAAAAAATGGCGCTATCGCTACATCCGATTAGATAGAGAAGCCCGTTCTATCAACTCTAATACTAAAGCTATTTTACATGTATTTGATGAAACGACTAAAGAAAGTGGCTATAGTTATTTGGATATAAACACGGGGACAACCACCAATATCTTAATAGGTAAATTTGATTATACCCGTCGATTGTATAAAGCAAAAGATGCCAATAAAATACTTTTTAGAAAAGGGAATTATACCACTTTCCCGGATTTATTTTACACCGATGACACCTTTGATAATGCCAAACAAATTAGTACTGCCAATCCTCAACAACAGGAATATGATTGGGGAACAATGGAATTATTTGAATGGACTTCTTTAGACGGGCAAAAATTACAAGGCTTATTAGCCAAACCAGATAATTTTGACCCCAACAAAAAATACCCCATGATCGTGAATTTTTATGAACGAAATTCACATAGATTGTATCAGCATAAAGCACCGTCAGCAGGTCGGTCTACCATAAACTATCCTTTTTATACCAGCCGTGGTTATCTTATTTTCAATCCTGACATTCCTTATGAAGTTGGTTACCCAGGCAAAAGTTGTTATAACGCAGTTGTGTCTGGCACTCAGGCATTGATTCGAGAAGGCTTTGTTGATGAAGCGAATATTGGGGTGCAAGGACATAGTTGGGGCGGTTATCAAATTGCGCATTTACTAAATAAAACGGACTTGTTTAAATGTGCAGAAAGTGGTGCGCCTGTAGTGAATATGTTTTCTGCTTATGGAGGGATTCGATGGGGGAGTGGATTAAGTCGAATGTTTCAATATGAACATACACAAAGTAGAATTGGCGGCACCATTTGGGAATATAGAGATCGCTATATTGAAAACTCACCCATTTTTGAATTGTACAAAACCAATACGCCTGTACTTATTTTACATAATGATAAAGACTCAGCGGTGCCGTGGTATCAAGGCATAGAGTATTTTGTTTCCTTAAGAAGATTGGGCAAACCAGCTTGGTTACTCAATTATAATGGCGAACCACATTGGCCTGTTAAATTACCGAATCGAAAAGATTTTAATATTCGAATGCAGCAATATTTTGATCATTATTTGAAAGGGGCGCCGATGCCTAAGTGGATGAAGGATGGGGTGAAAGCTGTTGAAAAGGGAAAGTTGCAGGGCTTGGAGTTGATTAAGGAGTAAGGCATTACAACTTCGTCCAATCAAAATTAGCCCCAAGTGCCATCACAAAAACAGCAGCTGTAAGAATAGGCACAATAATGGAAATCGCCATAAATTTAAAATACCAACGAGGAGTTTTAGACCGAGTATCTATCACTTCTGCGGCAATGGCAATAATTAGCAAGAACAAAAAAATTATGGGAAAGACTAGGGTTAGCAGAGTAGCTGTGTAATCACTTAATAACCAAAAAACGGCATAGAATAACACTTGTAACAGCGCAATTTCTGTCAAGCCTATATTGGGAATGGGTAGGTCTTTGGTTTTCATGTCTTTATTAAATCTAGCCATTTTTAAGTTTTATTGTCCATAAGTGCTCAATTGTTTGCTGGTCAGGAGACCAGCGGATATACCCATCAAGTCTGGAGACTTGATAAATCGATAATAGATATTTCAAGTCTTCAGGCAGTTGGAATAGCTCAAAAATAACTTTACATTTTAAATATTAGCCGTAAAGCGTAAATGAATTAGTGACGGAGCGATGCTCCTTATAGAA
>CAZXYA010000244.1:0-12522 GCA_964644655.1 uncultured Saprospiraceae bacterium
TTTTTTCGTCTTTTCAGCGGATTATATATTATGATTTTGACTTTTCGTTCGCCCTACTAACTAATTAAATGAGGTTTAAATTATATATTCACAAATGTATATGATTATCATATACTATTTTATAACATTTTTTCAACCTTGTCCTTCAAAAGGCGCTACAAAGTCTCATAACAAATTAATAATCAAACATTTACAATAATGAACCATAGCTTAAAAATCATACACTTTGTCCATCCGATGAACTTTCAAAACCAATCCTTCCCTTAACTCAATAGTGTCAGCGTCTAGTAATTAAATTGTTATTACTAATCAAAGGATAGACCTCTTAAAAGACAGCAAAACCTATCTGTTCCGACTTGTTTGATATTTTAATTTACTTTATTGAGAGAAATGAGAACTGAAGAACTATAAGAAATAAACCGCATATTTCACTTATGCTATTTTGATAGACAATGCCTACTTCGATTAATCGGAGGCACAAGAAGTATAAACTTCTGGGCCAAAATCCAGATAGGATACCTGCCTAATTTAGCTATAGAAATATATTTTACTAATTTGAAGAGTTTAATTTAACATACCACAAAGTTAAGCGGCAATCAATCTTGTAGCAAAAAAAGCAAGCAAAAAAGAGGAAGATTTTAATAGTATAAATGGTGAATGGTAAGATTTATATGGTGAATGGTTATAGGGTATTGAGAATAGGTAATAATTAATTTAGAAAAGTGGTAGCTCTAGAAATAAATAATGCATATTAGAATCAATCAAATAAATTGGACGATTACGAAATCACATAAAATTTTAAGCTAATTTTGCGCCTCTATTTCACTAGTGACTCAAGTCATAAATGATTGACAAGGATTTATGACTTGAGCCACCAGTACAACGATTTATAAATGATTGACAACTTTATCAGGTTCCTATAATTGGTTCTCAAGCAGATGCACCAGCTGCATACTGTCAACTGTTTACTGCCTACTGGGCTAACTATTCAATTATGCGCAAACTCAAACTTCAAGAATTAAATAGACTAAGCGTCGAAGCTTTTAAAACGACCGAAAAAACGCCTATCGTTCTGATACTAGATAATATTCGTTCTGGATTGAATGTAGGTTCTGCCTTTAGAACAGCCGATGGATTTGCCTTAGAAAAAATATACCTCTGCGGGATTACCGCAAAACCACCTCATCGAGAAATTTTGAAGACCGCTATTGGGGCGACCGATTCCATGGCTTGGGAGCATGCTAGTGAGACCTCAACGGTTATCCAACAATTACAAGCGGATAATTACCATGTAGTCGCTGTCGAACAAGCCGAAAATAGTACACTATTACCAAATTTCCATTTACCGAAAAATAAAAAAATTGCACTTGTTTTTGGGAATGAAGTAAGGGGGGTTAGTCAAGCGGCGATGGATATAATTGATGAATGCTTGGAAGTCCCTCAATTTGGGACGAAGCATTCCTTTAATATTTCTGTTTGTGTAGGGATTGTGATTTGGGAAATTTTTCGGAAGTTGAGATTTTGATTAACCCAGTCTATTAAAAAACCCTTCAATTTAATATTCCTCTCTTGTTAAATGACTAAAATTTAATACCTTTAGGGGCAGTCCGTGTTTTATTTATTCTTACGTTATACACCAACCTCAAAATAACACCAACCTAAGTACCTAAATAAAATTCAATTTCAACCTCAATTTCAATTTTAAACCACTTTTGGCGAGACTTGAAATTTAAGTAAGTATCTAAATAAACCTCAACTTCAAGTGCAACTTCAACTTCAAGGTTTAAGCCACCTACGGCGGGAAATCGAAGATTCATAAACGAAGTGCACTAATTGAGGTTGAATTTGAGGTTGAGATTGAAATTTAAAAATTTATCAACATTTTAAAATATCGACAATTTGTTGGTTTTAAAACTGGCTTAAGCGCCTAACTAAATGGATTATAAATGTTTTACCCAAACAATTTCTTCTATTTCATTACTTCATTTACACTTGCTATAGCTGGAGGCGTCTATTTATTAATAACCAATAGACGCAATTATTTATTACTATTGAATGCCTTGCTCTTTTTGCTTTGCGCTATTAGAATTTGCACAGAATATTATCTGCCCGAAATAGAAACCTATGAAAATGCTAAAAAATTGATGTTTTTCCATAGAATAGTCATCTTAATTTTCACTACTAGTTTATTTACTTTAATTTGGTTTTATATTCGTCCTTTTAGCGGAAGAAAATGGGAAGATTTGGGCAATAAATTTTATTTCTGGGGCATTTTAATCCTTCCATACCCCTTCTTACTATATTGTAATTTTAGTGATACTATTTATGAGGTTAACCCAGAAAAAATAGCAGGTTTTTGGAAATTCTCAATGTTTACTTCGCTTCAAGCCTACTTACAAAGTTTTATTTTAATTGGTATATTGACTATTAATCTTGCGGCAATGCTTGTGGAAGTTACTAGAAATAAAAAAAATAGATTCCAAAAAATTATTGCCTTGCTCTGTTTATTGTTATTGCCATCGTTAATAAACTACTTAATATTTCCTGTGCAAACTGATAAATGGAGGATCCCCAATATGGGATTGTCGTTTTTAATTTTTACTGGCTCCGTTACTTGGTTTGTTTCTAATTATCGCTCCCCCTTTAACTTCTTCTCCAAAACGATTAATGATTTATTGGACTCTATCTCAGATTTAGCCATCTATACGGATACAACTTATGAAATTTCTCATATTAATAAACTAGCAGAACAAACTTTTTCTACAAAAATAATTAATCAACCCTTAGCAACCGTTTTAAAAGAGCATAGCAGCATTACTAATCTATCAATGCTTCAATTAATTCAGCAATTAGTCAATGAGCCACAAAAATCGAATGAACTTATTTTAATAGTGCGAGGCGATGAAAAAATATACAACCTAAAAGTGGCTAAATTTGAACAAGGTAATTTGCACTTAGGCTATACTTTTTTATTTACAGACCTCACAGAAGATAGAGCAAAAGAAAGGCAATTAGAACAAGCTAATGCGACTAAAGACCAGCTGTTTGCTATTATTGGGCATGATTTACGAAAACCTGCCTTAGCGTTTAGAGGCATCTCCAAAAAAGTAAATTATTTGATTCAAGCAAAGGATAATAATCGGATACAAAAATTAGGAGAATCCTTAGAACAATCCGCTTTGAGTTTAAATAATTTATTAGATAATTTATTAAAATGGGCTTTGAGCCAAAAGGATTTCCTAACCATCCAAGCAAAACCTCAGGAGATACAACCTATTATAGCAGAAATTTTGGATTTGTTTGCCCAAACACTTTTGGATAAAAAAATTAAATTTAATGTAAGTATAGCCCCAAATGTAAAAGTTTTTGGAGATAAAGATACCATTGCGACGATTTTCCGAAATCTCGTTGACAATGCCATTAAATTTACGCCCAAGCAGGGACAGATTAATTTGACCATTCAACCTAAAGCACAACAGGTAAGTTTTAAATTAGCCGATACAGGGATAGGGATTCCAACAGCGCAACTTCCTCAACTTTTTAAATTACCCCTTAATAAAAGTCGCCAAGGGACAGCAGGGGAAAAAGGAGCGGGGTTGGGCTTGTCTTTAGTTAAAGATTTGGTAGATTTGAATAAAGGAATAATTACCGTAGAAAGTCAATTGCAACAAGGGACAACCTTTGAGGTTTTATTACCTGCTGCATAGTAGTCTTTCCAGTTAATACTGTCGGTTAATTTGACGATTTTTAAACTTGTACGTCGTTAAAAATACTCGCCATAGCTAGGCTATGTCTGCGTTTTTTGCCTAGTACAACTTCAAAATTCATCCAAATTCTACCCGACACTATCATCTGGAAAAACTACTTAGGATAAGGATTACGATTTTGATTTTTCTTTCACGCGATTCATTGGTATTAAATTAATATATTTGTTTCAATCATAGCCCCAATCTAGTGATTCAAGTCATAAATCCTTGACAAGTAAAATCGGCGTCTTTTTCCGCTATGCTGCGTTATTTTTTTCTCAAAGAGCACGGCTATTCTCGAAAAAAATGCCTTGCCTAACGAAAAAATACACTCGATTAAACTATCAACTACTTATGATTTGAACCACTAGTAAAAGCATTCACAAACCATCAATCAATAATACTCTATAATGGCACTAAAAGAACTCTCTATATTAATTGTCGAAGACGATTTTTCTTTTGCACTAGAATTAGAAATGCTGATCAAAGAAATTGGTTATCAAGTAATAGCAATGGTTGATAATTCAGCCGAAGCACTAGAATATATTTTTGCAGATGAACCCGATTTAATACTCATGGATATTAACATCAAAGGCAAATTTTCTGGTATTGAAGTAGCAGAAAAAGTAAAACACCTTCAAATCCCAGTACTATTTATTACTAGTTTAAAACAGCAAACACTATATGACCAAGCCAAAAAAACTAATTTTATTGGCTATATGGTCAAACCTTTAGAATCATTTTCCCTTCGTTCTTCGATTGAGTTAGCCATCCAACAACTCCAACTTAAAACCGATAATACGCCCAAAGAAGAAACGGCTATTGCCTCCAAAAAAGACTTATTTTTTAAAAAGAACGGTATTTTTAAAAAAATAAAGATTGATCAAATCAACTATATCGAAGCCGATGGTAATTATAGTATGACTATCACCAACACCGATAAACTGGTAACCTCCCTCACCTTATCCGTATTAGAAGACATTTTGGATAGCCATCATTTTATGCGAATTCATAGAGGCTATTTGGTTAATTTGAAAAAGATCGATTATCTGGATACCATCAAAAATAAAATAATGATCGGCAGTCAGTCTATTCCTATTAGTCGAACCAAAAAAACAATGCTATTAGAACGAATTCAATTATTGCAATAAGGGATTTATCAATTGGTGTTTTTTAAAGGAATCACAGCAAGCCAAAATCTATCCATTATTCCAATCAACTTTCCTTTTCCAAAAGAATAATACTCGCTAAATCATTAAACTTATGTTAAAACAATAGGGGCAAAGCAGAATTAATTCATCTTTACAGTAAATCTACTATCAATAAAAAAGAAGCATACTGTTTTCCGTGCTGCGAAAGTACTAATGATTTAGGATTTAATTTAGGCATTAGTTTTTTGCTATTAAATTATTGTCCGCTTCAACCAGTAACTAGTATCCTAGGAATTAAATAAATGCCAGTATAATTTGAAGAGTTGTCAGTTATCGGTTGTCAGTTATCGGTTGTCAGTTCTCTAGTTGCGAATCTAACTGACAACTGACTATCCTTCTAAACTATCAGCAATTTAATTCCAGAACCACTAGTAACTAGCACAGAAATGTTAAAATTTTAATACAAAGTCGCAATAACGACGATCAAAAATATGTTTACTATTGCAGTTTTAGTCGTCTATTTTACAGAACTATAAAGGTCTGTAACGTCAAGCAAAATTTGGCATTACAGCTAAACCAACTAATCTAGTTGATATGAATATCAAACATTTTTTAAGTGTCTTATTTTTTCTGGGGGCTTTATCGCCCATTTTTGCCCAACAAACCACCGTTTATACGGATGCCAATGGTGCATATAAACGAGGGGTCGATTTTTTTGACAAAGGGCTTTATGCTGCTGCCAATGTGGAATTCACCAAGGTACTACGAGCTAATATACCTACTCAAGAGCCAAAGTTTCGAGATTTACAGATGAAAGCGGAATTGTATATCGCTAAAACATCCATTCGTCAAAATCATCCTGATGGAGAAAAATTGATGTTAGATTTTATCCGCAATCATTCTCCAGAACCTATTGCGAGTCAGGCCATCCTGGAAGCCGCTAATTATTATTATAATGACAAACGCTTTGAAAAAGCATTAGAATTTTTAGAACTCGTCAATACCTACGATCTTTCGGAAAATCAACGGTCGGAGGTATTATTCAAAAAAGGCTATGTTTATTTTGTCAATAAAAGATTTACAGAAGCCAAAGAAGCTTTGGGTAAAACCAAGGATATTAGAAATGAATACTACGAGCCTTCTAATTATTATTATGGTATGACCGCCTTTTTTGATGGCAACTATGATTTAGCCGCCCAAAGTTTTCAAAAAGTGGCTAATTCTACCACTTATAAACCTCATGTTCCCTTTTATCTGACGCAGATCTATTTTGCCCAAGGAGATTACGATAAGGTCATTAATTATGCGACGCCATTGATTAATGAGCCAAAATTGAAAAAGCGCAAAGAGTTACATCAATTAGTAGGTCAAGCTTACTTTGAGCAAAAGCAATATACAGAAGCCCTACCCTATTTAGAATTCTATGCCGAAAGTACGTCTAGCATGCGAGAAGAAGAATTTTATCAACTCGCTTTTACTCAATATCAAACTGGACATTACAAAGAAGCCGCAGAAAATTTTGAGCAATTAGGAGGGGTCGATAGTGAAATGGCACAAAATGCCTTATACAATTTAGCAGATTCTTATATTCGTTTAGATAGAAAAGAAGAAGCTAGAGAAGCCTTTGGTGCAGCCAGTCGAATGGATTATGATAAAGTGATTACAGAAGAAGCCTTGTTCAATTTTGGTAAATTATCTTATGAATTAGGAGCAGATAGAGATGCGGTAACGGCTTTCCAAAGTATTCCAACTTCCTCTAAATATTATACAGAATCCCAGCGCTTATTAAGTGAGGTCTTTCTAAACACCAGAGATTATGCCAGAGCCATTAAAATTATTGAAGGTATGTCTAATTTGACGCCTCAAATGAAGGAAACTTATCAAAAAGTGACCTATTATCGAGGGACTCAATTATATGCAGATGGCAAAGGTGGTGCTGCGAAGGGTTTATTTGAAAAATCATTAGAAATTCCTGCTGATGTAAGATACAAAGCCTTATCTCATTTTTGGTTAGGAGAAATTGCACATGGAGAAAGACAATATAATGAAAGTGTCCAACAGCACAATCAATTTTTGACTTTATCCAAAGGTATGCGAGATTTGCCAGAAGAAGCTACGCCTTATTTAGCAAATTATACTCAAGGATATAATTATTTAAAACAAAAAAATTATGGCTCTGCGGTTGGTTATTTCCAAGATGCGGTGGCAGGAATCAAGCAAAATACGGGTTTTATCAAGAGTGATGTAATTAAAAATCAAATCTTACCCGATGCAGTATTGAGAGCAGGAGATGGCTTATTCAAAAGAAATCAATATAATGAAGCTATTAAATTTTATAATGAAGCGGTCGATCGTCGCTACAAAGGTTTTGTCTATGCTTTATATCAAAAAGCAATTATAGAAGGCTTAAGAGGAAACACGGTTGATAAAATTGTGGCATTAGAAGATATTGTTGAAAAATATCCAAATTCAGAATATACGGACGAAGCTTTATTACAATTGGGAATTACCTATCAAGAATTGGGTAAATTAGCGGAAGCAACCGTCCCCTTAAAGCAATTGGTAAAAGACTTCAAAGGCAAATCTAGCAATTTAAATGCCGCTTTAATTCGATTAGGATTAATCACTTATAATCAAGGCAGCCCAGAAACAGCTTTAGACTATTACAAAAGAGTTTTTGATAATAATCCAACAGGAAAAGAATCCGAAGATGCTTTGGCAGCCATCAAAGAAATTTACATTGACGATTTAGGCAGAACAGACGATTACTTTGCTTTTTTGCGTAGTATTGATTTAGATGTTGATGATGCACAAAAAGAAGAAGTCGCCTTCAAAGCAGCAGAATCTCAATTTGAAAACGCGAATTACGAAAGAGCCATCGAAGCCTTCAACCGCTACCTAAGCCAATATGCCAATGGCAGAAATAATTTAGTGGCACATTATCACCGAGGAGAATCTCATAGTGTCTTAAAGCAATATAGTTTAGCCTTAAGAGATTATGAATATGTAGTGGAAAAAGGACAAAGCAAGCATTATTTAAAAGCCTTGGAAAAGGCAGCCATTATTGCTTATAACCACGAGCAAGATTTCGGTAAATCCTATAATTTATACATACAACTAGAGCGATCCGCAGAAAGTGACGACCAGCGTTTTGAAGCCCAAATTGGTGCTTTGCGAAGTGCCTACCGAGCAGGTAATAGTGATGCGGTATATAATTTAGCTAGTAAGGTGGTAAATAATAATCGAGCCAGCCAAGAACAAGTAGCTGCGGCTAATTTTTACCTTGGAAAAGTCGCTTACGATCGAAAAGATTATGACAATGCCCTATCTGCTTTCTCCCAAGTAAAGCGCTTAAGTGATAATGAATTAACGGCAGAAGCTAGATATTTAGAAGCCAATATCATCTTCTTAAGAAGAGATTTAGAAAGAGCCGTTACCCTGCTGAGAGAAGCAAGTAGAGCAAGTTCTAGTTATCCATATTGGGTAGCGAATGGTATAGTTTTACTAGCCGATGTCTATACGGAACAAGATGATTTATTCCGAGCAAAAACAACTTTAGAAGCGTTATTGGCCAATTACGATGATGACCAAGAAATTGTCAGTCGGGCAAAGCGTAAATTAGAGCAAGTAAAAGCTAAAGAAAGTGCTACTAATCGCTTAGTAAAGCCAGATAATGTTAAGAATAGTTTGATTGAATTGGATGAAGGGAATAAATAACCTCAATTTCAACCTCAACTTCAACTTCAATTTTAAAAATAAAACAGGTTTAAGGAATTGTCAATTCCCGATAAAAATTGGGGCAAGCTAAAAATCCTGAACCGTGAACCGTCAAAAATATGCAAAGTACCAAAATCCTATTCTTCTTCCTATTTGCTTTTGCGCTGAATCAAGCAGCCATAGCCCAAGAAGATTTACCTAATGAAGAAGTAGAAGTCATCAAAGACTTTGATGCTCGTCTGATAGAAACAGAAAAAATAGGGGTTACACCTACCCTACCCAAACCGTCTAATGCGATAAAAACGCAGACGTATAACATTCCAACACGTAGTTTACAAGTAGAATATCTACCGCCAAAGATTCGGCCTTTAGCCATGAAGCGAGATAAATTGCCGACACAATATAATGGTTTTTTCAAGGCAGGTTATGGGATACCTTCTTCCCCTTTAGTAGAGGCTTCTTATTATACTTTTTATGAAGATAAATTAAATGTTGGCGGTCGATTTCGACACCATTCAGCTAATTTTGAAAGTGTAGAGAACCAACGTTTTGCCCTTAATGAAGCAGAATTAAAAGGAACCTATTATAAAGACGAAGGCTATGCCATTAGTGGAAATATAGGCTATACCTCAGATCAAGTACATTATTATGGTTACAATGCAAACGTGCCTGAAGATACGGTGTTAAGTGTGAACAGAGAACAAGTTAAACAGACTTTTAACACCTTCAAATTAGGAGGCACCTTCTTTAATGGAGAACGAACCCAAGGGGATTTGAACTATGCAGCAGGGTTTAATTTTGCGAATACCACCGATAATTTTGCCACACGGGAACGAAGTTTTGATGCCCATTTTGGCGTCACCAAATGGGTGGCTGATAAACATGCGATAAATGTGGGCATTAAAACGGATTTAACGAATTTTAGAAATGGGGATAGTGGTAGTAATGATTCCCTCAGACAAGAATTAAATAATTTCTACTTGACCCCTAGTTTCACTTATCATGCAGATGCTTTTAAAATCAAAATTGGGGCTAATTTAGTAGCGGTAGATGGTGATTTTAATTTCTTCCCAGATATTGAAGCTTCCGCAAATGTAGTGGGTAATAAATTCACCGTTTTTGCAGGAGCAGAAGGAAGTTTGCAGAAAAACACGATGAAAAGTATTACAGACTATAATCCATTTGTGAAAACATTTGGTAGTTTGGAAATCCGCAATACCGACTATAATCACTTCTATGGTGGTATTCGAGGTGCCTTTGGTGCTTTCAATTATAAGGGGCAAGTAGGTTTTAAAAGCGTTGAAAACTTGGCTTTATATTTAAATGACTTTAATGATTTTATTACTACAGATATTGGAGCCGTTAGCCTAGACCGTTTGGAAGTATTATATGATGATGGTAATATTTTTAATATTCAAGGAAGTGTAGAAGCTACTTTATTTAAGAATTTCGATGCGGCGGCTACTGTTAGTGTCAATGCTTACGATTTAGACAATCAAGAAAAAGCATGGCATTTACCCGCCACCGAATTTAATGTCAATGCCAAGTATAAAATGTTAGAAGAAAAACTACTGCTAAAAGGGGAATTATTTATAGCAAACGGTGTCCCTTTTCAAACAGCAGCTGGCGTATCGGATAATTTAAATGCGCTTTTAGATGTAAGTGCCGGAGCAGAATATATCCTAACCGACAACTTTAGTGCCTTTTTAGACATTAACAATTTATTGGATAATAATCGAGAAAGATGGAATAGTTATCAGACTTATGGTTTGAATGTGATGATTGGGATTCAGGGGCGGTTTTAGTGATTAATTATTAGTTGATTTATTACTTTAAACCTCCAGATTTTTGATAAAGTCTGGAGGTTTTTTGTTGACTAGATGTCAACAAGTACCCAATAATTTTAGTAAATTTGTTTATCAAGCAAAATAATTTGTAAAATATGTTATCATGGAACAGGAAATTACAAGACTCCACTTTAGGTTTAACTACAAAATAGAACATCCCTATTAGAAAAAGATTTAGCCCTACAAGATGGTAAGTTCACTAATCATTTCCCTGGTTTATCAGAATACCTACTACAAAAATTTTGCAACTAATCATTTCTTCCCAACGGATTTTTTCCCAACAGATTTAGAATTAACTATTTCTCGCTCTATTAAAATCAAATAAAATGTTATCAAAATATTCTTTATTAGTCTGTAGTTTCTTGTTAGTTGGTATTAGTTGTACCAATTCGGAATCTACGCCAACAAAAAAAGTCGCTATCAAAGTAGAAAAAGCAACTACTCCAACACCAACAAAATCTCAACAAAAAATGACCACCATTACCTTCCCTTCTTTAGACGGTTTAACCATCACCGCCGACTTATTTCATGTAGCAGAGGATGCACCTGTTTTTGTCCTATGCCATCAAGCTAGATACAATCGAACAGAACATACGGAAACGGCTAAAGCATTAATGGCAAGAGGCTATAATTGTTTGACAACCGACCAACGATCAGGTGGGATCTTACATGACCAAGATAATGAAACCGCAAAACGAGCCGAAGCTAAGGGATTAGGAACGAGTTATTTAGATGCCGAACCAGATATTATTGCGGCCGTCAATTATATGGCGGAAAAATACAAGCAACCAGTTATTTTAGTGGGCAGTTCTTATTCTGCTGCTTTAGGACTAAAGGTAGCCAAAGAAAATCCTAATGTTAAGGCAGTTATCTCCTTTAGTCCAGGGGAGTATTTCGGCGATCAATTAAATTTAGGCGCAACTATTAAAGGCTTAGACAAACCTACTTTTGTTACTTCTTCTAAAAGTGAAGTTCCTACCGCAAAACCTTTAGCAGATGTAGTCGCTAAGGATAAAATTACGCATTTTGTGCCTGCATCTGATGGTGCACATGGGTCAAGGGTACTTTGGTCAAAGCAGCCTTTTAGTGCCGAATATTGGGCGGCGGTGAATGCTTTTTTGAAAAAGCATGATTTATAAACTAATAAACTGATATTTTTTATTTTTAAAATAAATAAAAAATCCGTTGGGGAAGATTAATCCGTTGGGAAGAAATATGCTCAACGGATTTTATACAAATTATAAAATGAGTGAAAATCAACTTTCAATCTGATGCTCTATTTTATTTTAACTATCAGAATAGAAAAATTGAGCCTTCATTAACACTTTAAAAATTATCTTTACCAGAAATAGTGGTAAATGATTTTTAGTAAAAGTTATTCCTTAAAAAAGTATGTCTTCTTCATTTTAAGAGATATTGAAGTTGATATTATTGAGGCTGAACAAGAAGATTACGCTCAAATTACAAAATCCAAGCGATTTGAATTTGAGTGGTTATTAGAAAAAGAATAACTTTTGATTTATCAAGCATTCTCCTCCCAAATCTGCACCAATTCCACCAAAGTCTGCACCGTCTTCTCCATATCTTGCCGACTGACCCATTCTTGTGGGCCATGAAAAGCATGACCGCCTGTAAAAATATTAGGACAAGGCAAGCCCATAAAAGACAATCGACTACCGTCTGTGCCGCCTCGAATAGAATTTCTAGTAGCGGTCATCCCTGCTCGTTCGATGGCAGCTAAAGCATAATCCACCACTTGTGGATATTTATCCAATACCTTTTTCATATTGCGGTATTGCTCTTTAATTTCTAAGGTGGCTTTAGAATTAGGGTATCTTTTTAGAACAGTATCCATAACTGCCCTTAATTCGGCGGCATGGTCTGCTAGTTTTTCATCTGTAAAATCTCGAATAATAAATCGGATGACTGCCTTTTCTGAGCTTCCTTCAACTGTTGTCGGATGAATAAAACCTTGTTTGCCAAAAGTTGTCTCTGGTGATAAACGCCCCATAGGCAAATTCGCTAAAATATCCCCTGCTATTTTTACGGCATTTTCTAATT
>CAZXYA010000245.1:0-12479 GCA_964644655.1 uncultured Saprospiraceae bacterium
CTTATTTATGGTTTGACCAATTTATGTTGATTTGGTATGCCAATAATGGAGAAGAAACGGTTTATTTCCAACATAGATTTGACTATTATTCTGTTTTATTCTATGGTAATTTAGTGATTAACTTTGCATTACCTTTCTTAATCTTAATGAGAAATTCTGTTAAGCGTAAGGCAGGTATTATGATGTTTGCAGCGCTTCTTTTATTCTTTGGGCATTGGTTGGATTTCTTTTTAATGATTAAGCCAGGTGCTTATATTACTGCAACCGAGGCATTGGCTCATGGTGGTCATGGCGATGCAGGGCATCATGTAGCAGATGCAGGTTTTGCATTGGGTAACCATTTTCCTGGATTATTAGAAATAGGTACTTTCCTTGGTTTCTTAGGTTTATTCTTATACTTAGGATTTAATCAATTAGCAAAAGCTAGTTTAGAACCTAAGAATGATCCTTATTTAGGAGAGGCGTTACATCATGAGGTTTATCCATAGTGTTTTTAATAATGTCAAATTTTAAAAATTTAGCATTATTAAAAATTATGACAGAAATATCAATTTAATCTGACAATTCTATCCTTGACAAAGAATAATTTTGTACAGGATATATGAAAATATAAACGTTAACAATGACTACTTTACTCATTATTTTATGTTTGGCGCTTATCGGAATCGTTGTGGTGCAAATCGGGCGTTTAACCGAATTGGCTGGTAGTATTCGTGGAGAAGGAGAAACGCAATTAGAAGTCAATGATTTTCATGGAAAGTTTTCGCTTTTCTTTATGATTGTTTTCTTACCTACCTGTGCTATTTCTGCTATTTACTATCAGGATAGCCTATTAGGATATGGTCCACATACTTCCGCTTCTGAACATGGCATCTGGTTAGATTCTGCTTTTAATGTTACTTTATTTTTTACAAGTATTGTATTTTTCCTAACGCATATCGCTTTATTCTGGTTTGCTTATAAATATAGAGGACAGAAAGATAAGGTGGCTTATTTTATGCCGCATGATAATAAACTGGAATTAATATGGACGGCTATTCCAGCAATAGTAATGTTTTATTTAGTAGCAGATGGATTAGTTACTTGGAATAAAGTCATGGCAGATATACCAGCAGATGCGGTAGTTGGACAAGATTACATCGAAATTGAAGGAAATGGGATGCAATTTGCTTGGAATTTACGATACCCTGGTCCGGACGGTGTTTTAGGGGCGACAAACTACAAAATGATAGATGGATTGAATCCTTTAGGTCAAGATTGGAATGATATTGAAAACTTAGATGATTTTCATCCTTCTGAAATAGTTCTACCAGTAGGAAAAATGGTTAGAGTTAGAATTACAGCTAGAGATGTATTGCATAATTTTGATTTACCTCATTTTAGAGTAAAGATGGATGCCGTTCCCGGTATGCCGACTTATTTTGTATTTACACCAACAACTACTACCGAAGAATATAGAGAAGGATTAGGTGCATTAGATAGAAATGGCGATCCACTATATCCAGAATGGCATGAGCCTGCTGAACCAGATGAACCAAATGGCCCTAAGCGTTGGGAAGCTTTTGAATATGAATTAGCTTGTGCAGAATTATGCGGTAGAGGTCACTTTAGTATGAGGCGATTGGTGAAGATTGTCTCCCAAGAAGAATATGAAGAATGGTTAGAAGGGCAAACTTCTTATTACCTATCAACCATTAGAAATACAGATAGTGATCCATTCAAAGGACAATTATTAGATACAGAAGTAAGAGCCAGAAAGACAGAATTTAACGATAATGTCCAGAAAGCATTGGCTTCTGAAACAGATAAAATCATCAAATTAGAGTATGTAAATTTTGAAACTGGTTCTGCTAATTTGACTGCTTTATCAAGATACGAATTGGATAATGTCGTAGCTGCAATGGGTAAATATCCTAATGTAACCATTGAGGTAGCTGGCCACACGGATAGCACAGGTTCTTTGGAAGGCAATGTTGCTTTATCTGATGCAAGAGCGAATAGTGTAGCTACTTATTTAAAAAGCAAAGGGGTTGCAGAGACTCGATTAAGAGCAGTTGGCTATGGTCCGAATAAACCAGTTGATACCAACGATACGGATGCTGGTCGAGCAAATAATAGAAGAACAGAATTAGAAATTCTGACACAATAAAAATAAGAAAAGAGATTAGAGAAGCGAGAATAGAGAGGGATAGAACTTAAATCAAAAAGAAAGAAGATATGTAATGGCTGATTTGGTGACAACTACTCACCAATCACCAGTCACTAATCACAAAAAATAGAATATGGCTGCTACAACAGTTTCTCCAGTAAAAGATAGACAAGAGATTCTTATAGAAGAGCAAGGGTTTGATGACCATTTTCATGACCACCATCATGGAGATAGATACCAGTCGAACTTCATCATGAAGTACTTCTTTAGTATGGATCACAAAATCATCGCTAAACAATTCTTGATTACAGGAATGTTTTGGGGATTGGTTGGTGCCGCTATGTCTATTGTATTTAGATTGCAGTTAGGTTTTCCTGAAGAAAGTTTAACTTGGTTGAAGCCTGTTTTAGGTCAATGGATTGTCGTGGATGATGCTGGAGTCGGGACATTGGCACCTGAATTTTACTATGCTTTGGTAACCATGCACGGTACTATTCTAGTCTTTTTTGTATTGACGGCAGGCTTAAGTGGAACGTTTAGTAATCTATTAATACCCTTACAGGTGGGAGCTAGAGATATGGCATCTCCATTCTTGAATATGTTATCTTACTGGTTCTTTTTCTTATCTGGTGCGGTAATGTTTGCTTCTTTATTCTTGAGTACTGGACCATTTGCGGGAGGTTGGACCGCTTATCCACCATTAAGTGAATTGCCACAAGCATCTGATGGGTCAGCGGCAGGTATGACGATGTGGACGGTAAGTTTAGTCTTGTTTGTAGTTTCCGTATTATTAGGTGGGATCAACTATGTAACAACCGTACTAAACTTAAGAACTAAAGGGATGACCATGTGGCGTTTGCCTTTAACAATTTGGGCATTCTTTGTAACAGCGATTATAGGTATTCTTTCTTTCCCAGTATTAGCATCTGCTTTCTTCTTAGTGATGTGTGATAGAGGATTAGGCACTAGTTTCTTTTTAAGTGAAATCTTTATCGGTGGACAGGCATTAGATAATGTAGGTGGTAGTCCAATTTTATACCAGCACCTATTCTGGTTCTTAGGACACCCTGAGGTATATATTATTATTTTACCTGCGATGGGATTAGTATCTGAGGTATTAGCGGTCCACTCTCGTAAACCAATTTTTGGGTATAAAGCGATGGTTTATTCTATTTTAGCAATTGCTTTCTTAGCATTTATCGTATGGGCGCACCACATGTTTATGTCAGGTGTAAATCCATTTATCTCTAACTTCTTTGTATTATTTACTTTGATTATTGCCGTCCCCTCGGCGGTGAAAGTATTTAATTGGATTACGACGGTTTATCGGGGTAATTTCCGCTTTACATCCGCCAGTTTATTTGCCATTGGATTTGTATCCATGTTTATCTCTGGTGGTCTAACGGGGATATTTTTAGGAAACTCTGCCATTGATATTCAATTACACGATACTTATTTCGTAGTCGCTCACTTCCATATTGTAATGGGAATTGCTGCTTTCTTTGGTATGTTTGCGGGGATCTATAATTGGTTTCCAAAAATGTATGGTCGCTTTATGAATGAAACTATAGGAAAAATTCATTTCTGGGGAACATTCATTGGTGCTTATGCTATTTTCTGGCCAATGCACTATTTAGGACTAGCTGGTGTACCAAGAAGATATTATAGTTTTGAGATTTTCGATGCTTTTAAGCATTTTGATGATATGAATAAATTTATCACCGTAGCTGCAATTATTGTATTTCTGCTACAGGTATTATTCGTGGTAAACTTCTTCTACAGTATTTTCAAAGGTAAATTAGTAACGACTAAAAACCCTTGGGGCGCAACTACTTTAGAATGGACAACCCCAATTAATCCTGGACATGGTAACTGGCCTGGCAATATTCCAGCAGTTCACAGATGGGCTTATGATTATGGAAAAGAAGGAAAAGAATTTGTGTCTCAGATGGAACCATTAGCAGCAGGAGAAGTGACGGACGGAGAAGGGGGAGATCATTAAGTAGTAGCAGTAGGCAGTTTACAGTAAGCAGTATTTACGCATAAAATAATCAATATCGAACTTGCAAAGTACTAAAGCATTAAATAGTGACCAGCGCATTTTTGGCGCATTGGCAGATAAAGTAAGAGACTACGGACAATTAGTTAAGTTCAAATTGAATTTGACAGTTGTATTTTCCGCAGTTATGGCTTATTTGATTGCTTTCGAAGGGACAGCAAGCTGGATAGGCATTATCGTTTTATCATTAGGTGGTTTCTTAGTAACAGCAGCTGCTAATACGTTGAACCAAGTCTTAGAAAGAGACTTTGACAAATTAATGAAACGCACCGAAAATCGACCAATAGCGGCAGGAAGAATGAGCGTTTCAGAAGGCGTAATAATTGCAGGATTGACTTGTTTAGTTGGTACTGCCTTCTTAGCGATGTTTAATGCTTGGACGGGTTTATTGGGCATGATTTCAATGGTATTATATGCTTTTGTTTATACACCAATGAAAAGAGTGTCTCCTACAGCAGTAGCTATCGGTGCTATTCCGGGCGCATTACCATTGATGATTGGTTGTGTGGCAGCACAAGGCGGAATGACTACTTTAGCAGTCGTTTTATTTGTACTTCAATTCCTTTGGCAATTTCCACATTTTTGGGCGATTGCTTGGGTCGGAGATGCAGATTATAAAAAAGCAGGATTTAATTTATTGCCTAGTAAAAATGGAGAATTGGATAGTAGTATTGGTGGGCAATCTATGATTTATGCTTTATTCTTAATTCCAACAGGTATTTTACCATATTACTTAGGCGTAACAGGAATAACTTCAGCAATTATATTAACTATAGCAAGTATTATTTATACTTTATTTGCGTGGAATTTATATAAAAAATGTACTAAAGCAGCAGCGTTGAAATTAATGTTTAGTTCTTTTTTCTGGTTGCCTATAGTACTTTTTGCCTTGTATTTTGATAAGCTATAACAAGATTATTTGAATTGAAAAGTTGAAGATTTACGTCAACAGTTTAACCATCAAACAATCAAACAATTTTTATATTGGCTATAACTGAAAATACTATAAATAGAAGTAAAATTGACTCGAAGAAGTTGGCACTAATGATTGGTTGTGCTAGTATCGTAATGATGTTTGCTGGCTTAACAAGTGCTTATATCGTTCGACGAGCAGGTGGCAACTGGTTAGAATTTAGATTACCTACTATTTTCTTTATTAATACCATCGTCATGCTATTAAGTAGTGTGGCTTTGCATAGTGCTTATATTTCTTTTAAGAAAGGAAACGAGTTTTTGTATAAAGGATTATTGGGCCTTGCTTTTATTTTAGGTTTGGTCTTTGTGGTTTTACAATATAAAGGCTGGTTAGACTTAACAGCAATTGGGGTTGAATTAACTGGAAATCCTGCGGGTTCTTTTATCTATGTCATTTCTGGCTTACATGCAGCCCATGTTTTAGGAGGATTAGCTGCGATTTTAGTAGCTATAATTCAAGCGGTATCTTTGAAATATAAAGTAACAAAGAAAAGAAAATTAAGATTTGAATTAACCCTAATCTACTGGCATTTTGTAGATTTTCTTTGGGTCTATTTATTGATATTCTTTTTATCACAACAGTAGAAGAAATTAATGTTGAATGTTGAATGTTGAATGTTGAATATTGAGTACAGCGAACTTAATTTTCAATAATCAAAATTTGTCATTCAAATTTTTACTAATAATAATTTATAAGATGAATGAATAAATAAAGGAGATTGATTTTACTATTCGTAAGATTCATTCAAAATTTATCATTCAAAATTCAAAATTAATTAGATAATGGCAGCACATACAGCCGCACACGAAGAACACGAAACAACTGAAGAGTTATGGTCAGGAGGGAAACAGCCTTTTAAGGCGAGTTATGGGAAATTGATGATGTGGTACTTTCTTGTTTCCGATGCTTTTACCTTTGCAGGTTTTTTGATTGCTTATGGTGCATTGAGATTTAGTAGCCCAACATGGCCCGTACCTGATTTTGTGTTTTCTACAGCCCCTTTTGGCGTTCATGGTGCTCCCCTGATTTTCGTAACTTTCATGTCCTTTTTACTGATTGTAAGTTCGGTTACTATGGTAAGAGCGGTACAAGAAGGAGCTAGAGAAAACAAACAAGGTGTGGTCTTTTGGATGTTTTTGACTATCATAGGTGGCGCAGGATTTTTGGGCTGTCAGGCTTGGGAGTGGACCAACTTGATTTATAAAGAGTGCATGACCGTTAATAGAAATCCATTTGGTACGCATACTGCTAATGGTGTTTATTTAAATGCGGACGGCTCTCGTTCTACTGCAGCAGATGATACCTTCAAACCAGGAATGGGTTACTTGATTCACCATGCTCATTTAGATGATCACGGAGGAGGACATGGGCACGGAGACGAAGGTCACGAGATGACTGCAGAGGAAAAATTCTTAGCAGCTGCCAATGCAGCTGTTGCTGCTAAAAAATTAGATATGGCTAATTTGCCAGAAACAGGTGTTGATTTTCCTGGTTTCCGATTAAATGACGAAGGATTTATACAGCGAAAATTTATAACGGATGCTGGTGTAGCTGCTGCACAAGAAAATGGGCCTAAAGCCTTTGGTGCTTTGTTTTTCTTCATTACAGGATTTCACGGATTTCACGTACTCTCAGGTGTTGTTTTTTTGATTATCATTATGTTGAATGCTGGAGGCGGTTTATATGCCGCTAGGAAGAATGGCTATGAAATGGTAGAAAAGATTGGCTTGTATTGGCACTTTGTCGATTTGGTTTGGGTATTTGTATTCTTAGTATTTTATCTACTTTAGAAACTTATACATTGATGAGGCTGTCTCAAAAGGTGGAGTATATAGATAGATTGACTTTGTCGTACTTCGTTTCTCCATTATCTAAGAAGATATTTTCAGTTTGATAGCCCCGAACTTATATTCGAGGGTTTATGAGACAATTTCAAATTATTGAATATTATTATTTGGCAATAAATAAATTGCCTATCAAAAAATATAAAAATGGCACATCATAGTTACGAAGAAGCAAAAAAATTAGTTTGGAAAGGTTGTGCGGTACTAGCAGCAGTTACCTTATTTGAAGTTTTTGTCTCGCTTTTACAGAAAGGGCATGTGATTAGTGGTTTAGAAGATGTAAATGCAATAGTCATAGTGGCAGCACTTATTATTGGCATATTGTCTATCTACAAAGCGTATTACATTATTTATAATTTTATGCACATGGCGCACGAAGTGCCAGGCTTGCGAATGAGTGTATTATTACCAACGGCTTTATTAATCTGGGGAATGATAGCCTTTTTCCAAGAAGGCGCTTCTTGGGGAGAACGTCGAGAATTGATTAAAGAAAAAAATGAAGTCAGTTCCGAAGATGCAATAAAACCCCAAGGGTTGCTCCTCAAAAAGATAGAAACTGAAAAATTACAATAAAATGAAAAAAGGCGGGGTACAAACCTCGCCTTTTTTTGTTTATAATTGTAGGGGAGGTCAGAAGCTAGACCGAAAAATAAATTTTTCTGTCAGAAGTCAGATTGTTCCAATATAAATACTTGATTATCAATTTTTTTGATTGAAATTATCTCACTTCTGACAGTTTATGAAACAAACGGTCTGACTTCCATTATTAGGTGTTAAACAGCCTGTAATATAGTATCCAGCTCAACTAATAAGTCAATGAGAAAAATAATTCAATTATTAACGATTAGTCTTTTTATCATAGGTTTTCCTTTGGGGTCTTGGTATTACTTAAATAAAGGATATGATTATCGAATGGCAATTATTGCTGAATTAGACCAGCAATTGGGGACTGCACCTGATTTTCAATTAATCAATCAGCGAGGAGAAATGATTAGCCAAGAAAATATGCCTAAAAATGCTGTCATTACTAATTTTGTAGATTTAGCAGAAATTGATAAAAGCAAAGCCTACATGGATTTGCTTTATAAGATTCAAGACCAATTTGATAAAAAAGATGATATTTTATTTTATACCTATATAAAGGCGGCATCTCCAGAAGCAGTTAAAAATTACTGTGATGATTTAAATATTAAGGTGGATAAACAATGGCATTTCTTGACAGGGGCATCAGCGGAAATGGATCAATTTATTCAGGCTTTCCCTTTCCCTGCTGGTACCAATAAAACCTATGCAGGAAATCCTGTTATTGCAATTGCGGATACTAGTTCTGTTATTCGGTATTTTTATGATATGAATGAACCGAAGAATTCGAGTAAATTAATTGAGCATATCGCCAACTTAATGCCCCAAGCTGCACCAGAAGAAGCACGAATGAAACGAGAATTAGAGAAGTAATATCATTATTGTAAGCCCTCTGCTAAATTTATTCTATCAAATCAGGAATCTTGTGAAATCCTGAAAAATCATGTCATCCTGTAACAATGGAACAACCTAATTTACAATTAGCCAAAAAATTAAATACCGCAGCGACTATTTTGTCTGCTATTGTGATATTGATAGTGGTGTTTATGCGACGCATTCATATTGACACCAGCATTGATTTTAGTTTTATGCCACCTTTCTATTCTAGCCTCAATGCGATAGCGGCTATTATTTTAATGGCTTCTCTTTATTTTATAAAAAATGGGAATATTGAAGCGCATAAAAAAGCGAATTTTTTAGCTTTAGGCGTATCCATTTTATTTTTATTATGCTATGTTATTTATCACATTACGACGCCAGAAACTAAATTTGGAGGAGAAGGAACGATTCGATATGTCTATTTTTTCTTTTTAATTACGCATATTATTTTGGCGGCGATTAGTTTGCCATTTATTTTGTTTACTTTTATCAGAGGCTATACTGGACAAATCAAAAAACATCGAAGTATGGCGAAATGGGTCTATCCAATCTGGCTATACGTAGCGATTACAGGACCGATTTGTTATTTGATGTTACGACCTTATTATTAGAATTTGAATTGCCTGAAACTGCTCGATTTAGCAAATCTAGCGGATTTAGTAAATCTTGATGCTGTTGAAATCTAAAATTTTAGAGATTTACTATCCCGATAGCCATCGTGGATGGAAATTTAGCAAATCAGTATGCTCTATCACCCTGTTAGGTATCCTTGTCTGAGTAGAATTGTACTAACGACTTAAAACTAATTAACATGAAAAATAAAATCATAAAACTCATCACACTTTGTTCGGTAGTATTTTGCTTGCAAGTGACTACCATCTCAACGGTACAAGCACAATGCCCGATGTGTAAAATGTCTGCAGAAAGTAACTTGAAAAATGGCGGAACAGATGGGCAGGGCCTAAATAATGGTATTTTGTATATGTTAGCAACGCCTTACTTAATTGTCTTTGGACTGGGCTATTTTTGGTGGAGAAATCGTAAAAAGGAAGAAGAATTGGAGTTGGAAGAAAATATTCATTTGAATTAAATATAAAGACTATACTACTGACAGTTTAAATTACCGAAAATTAGGCTAGTGCTATGTTTCCAATATTTCGGTTACTAATTCGGAGCGATTTCACAGGGTAACTTCCTGTTACCCCGTGAATTAAATTATTGACATTCAGTAGTTTAAATTACGAGGTGACGGGAAGTCACCTCGTAATAAAACTAGCGAAAACTTTAGAAACATAGCACTAGTTGTTTGTCTCAATCATAAACCTGTTAGTTTTATTAAATAGATTTAAGATTTTTTACAAACCAATCTACCAGTATCTATTTTCGGTTTTTTATCCTGTTCTGAGTATAAACGATCTCACTCTACGGCCAATAGTGAATAAACCCGCCCCTTTTTTATCTTCAAAAGTCAGATATTATTCCCATACCTTTCAATTTTTCAAGTTCTGCTTTATTATTTAAATTATGAGATTTTGAAAAACTTCCTATTAATAAACCCAATGCTCCGCCAGTTAAAATTGGTACTGTAACCGCATCACCTGTTAGAAGGCTATTTCCGTCAGCGCTTGAAATTGCCGAAACTCCTAAAACCAGCCTAAAGGCTTTACTATCGATTGTCCGCAATTTGGATTAATTAAACAAATTTAAGGCAACAGAGTTTCTCAAAAAAAAGTTTTAAGAAAGAAAAAAAGCTGCGGAAATATTAAATTTAGTTAATCACCTTTAAAATGGGGGCATCCAAATTGTCGCAAAAGAAACTCGTACTTGATACTTTTAATAGTACCTGATACATAATGCTTCACCAATTTACGTATCTGATAATTTGAAATTATCAGATACGACTATTTCAAAAACGACAATTTGGGATGCCCCCTTTAAAATCTATCCTAATGAAAAAACATTTTCTGATAATTAGTAACCTATTCTTTGCTTCTTTTTTACTAGCTCAATCTAGTGACCAAAGAATTTATAGAGAAGTAGCCAGTTTAGGTTTAGGGCTTTCGGAATTTAGAGATTTGGCGACTTCACCGCTTACCTATAGAGGTGTGGCTATGGTGTTGGGACGTGGGAAGTGGAAAATAGACGATAAAAAAGAAACTTACTTTGGAACGGAAGTTAAGTTGGGATTGAATACTATTTTTGTAGGGGGGCAAAGTAGTACTAGCTTTTTTGTTGGGCCTTCTCTTAATTATACTCGATTATATTCCTTACAGCGGTTGGCCAAAAATGGCTGGGATTATAAAATAGGTGGAAAAATAGATGGATTGATGTTCGTTCGGTTTAACTCAGATTTTAGAAATAATTCAGTAGGATTTGAAGGATTTCCAACGCTATTTGGTTCGTTTAAAATCTCTAAAAATTTTGAACGGCATCCTTTCTTTCGGAAAAAAAGAGCAGCTCGCAAACAAGCCTTTTCTTTGACAGTAGATATTGGTGCATGGAATAATACGTTTAGAAATAATTTTGCTTATACCAATCATACGCCTTTTTTCAATGACCAAAATATCTTTAGAGATTATCAGTTTCAATGGTTTAATGGATTCCGAATTAAGACGGCAATAGACTACATAATTTATTCCAATAAAAATAGCAATGCATTTAAAGTCGCTTATAAATGGGAAGGTTTACATTCCGGAAGAACAGCAGACCGTTTTGCTATAGGTGTTGGTTTTCTTCAACTTTCGTTATTACACCGATTGAATTAAATTGTATTGTATTTTTTTATTAAAAACTAAATTATTCAGCAAAGGGCAAGGGGCTTAGAGCGTAGAATTTGTACCAAGAAAAGATTTTTATTTTTAAATTAGAAATTTAGATTTTCTAGCGTTTTGTAACCCTCTGCCCTCCGCTAAATCATATAAACCTAAATGCTTATGCGTTTTCCTATTTATAGTTTATTTCTTTTATCTTTTTTGACCATTTCTTGTACAGACCTCATCATTGGAGAGGACTTAGAATCAACCAATGCTAGGGCAAATTTTGAGTATCTCTGGAATGAATGCAATGAAAAATATACCTTTTTTGAATTAAAAGAAATTGATTGGCAGCAAGTTTTCGAGGAATATAGTACTTTGATAAATGATAATATGACCGAAGAAGAACTTTTCCGAACACTAGGAGATATGTTGAATGAATTAAGAGATGGACATGTTAATTTAGTGGCTGATTTTAATGTCTCCTTTTTTCCTTTCGATTTAGATAGGCCAGATAATTTTGACTTTAGAATTATTGAAGATAATTATTTACCCCAAGATTATTTTATTTCAGGTCCTTTTCGACATGATTTTATTGCCGATGGAGAAGTTGGCTATATCCGATTTCCTGCTTTTACAGGAACTGTTGCCGAAGATAATTTAGGCTTTGTTTTGAATAGGTACCAAAATACAAAAGGCTTAATTTTTGATTTGAGAGAAAACGGAGGTGGTGCTGCATCAGATGCCTTTAGGTTATTGGGTCGATTTGTAGAAAGGGAGCAAGTCGTTTTTCGGTCAAGAATAAAGACGGGTATTGGGTCGGCTGATTTTTCTCCTTTAGAGGATGCCGTTGTTAGCCCAATTGGCGCAACTAGATTTACTGGAAAAGTGATGGTTTTGGTGGACCGAGGAACGTTTAGTGCGGGTTCCTTTTTTGCCTTGGCGACTAAAACTATTCCGAATCTGACGTTAGTTGGAGATATAACAGGTGGTGGTTTAGGAGCGCCCAACGGTGGACAATTGCCCAATGGCTGGACATATCGGTTTTCCATTACGCAGACCCTAGATTTGGACGGAAATAATTACGAAAATGGCGTTCCTGTCGATATTGAAGCCTTTTTAGATTTGGAAGATAGAACGAAAGATGAGGTGATTGAAAGAGCTTTGGAGGAATTGTTATAATTGGGATTGTTTAATAAACTGTGTCAAAAATTAAAAAATAAATTCAAGAACCAAA
>CAZXYA010000246.1:0-12452 GCA_964644655.1 uncultured Saprospiraceae bacterium
TAGAGACATCTAAAAAAAGTGCGGTTTCCCGGCTACTTAAAATCTCCTTTTCTTTTGCTTTAGTTGCTGTCATTTTTATATAATTTTTAATTAAAAAAATAAGTACAAAAAGTTACTCTTTGTTGCGCTTTGCGCTTTTGTCAGTATAAATATATGTTTATGTTCATAATTTTAAAAATAAACATAAACATTTTTTTGAAAAAAATATTTTAATTACATATTTGGGTAAATTTGCGTAGGTTAATTTTTTTCAAATCCATTAATTAGATGGTTGTACCAAGAATTTACTTTAAATTTAGAAAGGCTTGAATTAAAATCAATAATTGCTAAATCTATTATTTCCAAATAATGATTAACATGAAATTCTTCAATTGGGAAATAATTTTTCACCATATTTTCTAAATTTTCAATATCTTTAGTATAGTTATTCATGTAGTCAAAATCACTTAATTGATATTTAATAGAAGTGATTTTTTCATCTTTCTTTTTTGAAAAGAAATCACTTAATTCAATCTGCAAAGAACCATCAAGCCAATTAATTAAATATGAATCTCTCTCCATTAATACCTTGTATAATTTACTCTGAAAACTGTAGTAATTAAGAAAATGCTCAAAATGAGTACAAGCACTCATTGTTTGTCTTGTTTCTTTTGATGCATTAATTATTAGAGAAGGAGAAATGTCTATTATTCTATGAAAGCTATTTAATAGTCCTTCGTCATAAAAATTGTAATCAAGATAGCCTGTAATGTTAATATCTTCAACAATTTTTCTATAATCTTGAACTGTTATTTTATCTTCAAATGATTCTAAGACTTCCCTATAAACCCATATTTTCAAAATAGACTGGATACTACATTCATATTTTTTTAACCGTTCTCCGAAACCTTTCAAAGTAAAACTATCTCCATACCCTTCAAGCTCATATTTAATAGAATCAATAATCAATTTTTCCTTTGATTCTATTATGTTATTAATCTCTCTATCTCCTTTTTTCTCTACAAAATATTGATTAAATTCTTTAGGACTAATTCCACCTCCTTTATTAAAATACCAACTCAAAGAAAAGTTATTACTTTGCCTATTATAGGTGACTTGAGTATATACAGGGTGTCTTTTTGCGTAATCTTTTTGATCCCCATACATCAAGTTAAATTTTGGATTGTAACCTGAAGTTCTAACCCTTTCATTTAAATAATGCTTAATCGTTATTTTCTTTTCTCTAGCCATCTATAATTTACCAGTTAATATTTGCTTTTTTCAATGCTCTAATTAAATCATCATCAGACTTATTAATATATTTTACAGTAGTTCTAGGGTCAGAATGTTGAAGTAATGCTTGAACTACTGTCAAAGGCAAACCAAATTCTTTATGCATCAAGTCAGAAAATGTCCTTCTGCCTATATGTGTTGAAACTGTCTTTGTTATTCCTGCCCGTTGTGCTATGGTTTTCAAGGGTTTATTAACCTTTTGATTACTCCGTCCAAAGAAAGGAATCGTATCAAAATCTTTGTCTCTACCTACTTCTTTTGCTCGTCTATCCAGTAGTTTTTTAAATAACTGTTCTGGTTTGGTCAAGCCATCATTATTCCTAGGCCCTAATAACCATAAAGGCAAAAAGATACGCTTACTAGATTTTACACTTTTTAGCTTCAGTATTGCCATACCTTCTTTAGTTTCCTTAATATGTTCGGGGGCTAAAGTATTGGCATCACTAAATCTAAGCCCACAATAGAGACAAATCAAAATAAACTCCTGGATCCGTTGTAAGCTTTTTTCTTTGGCTGAAAATTCCAATTGCTCAATCCGCTGCAATTCCTCCAGCGTTAAAAATTCCCGCTTGATATTCTCGTCTCGTTCTCTTCTTATTTTAAAATCATCGTAGGGATTAATCTTGGTTGTTTTTTCCGTTCGAGCTTGGTTAATATACGCCTTAATGGTCTTATGATAATTATGGATGGTATTTTGAGCAGCGCCTTTTTTACGTAAAAAGCGGTCATACCTCTTTATCAATCTTACGTCTAAATCATCAAAAAACAAGTTCTTATTTTTATAAAAATCTTCAAAGAAAGTTTTAAGATGGGTCTTATGTGTTTTGATGGTATTTTTCCTAGCATCTGGATTATTGACCTCATTTTCTAAAGTATCGTAACAAAATACCTTAAAACTGTAGTACTCCTTATGCTGCTTGGATTTAAACTCTCGAATACGTTTTACTGAAAAACTACCGTAACGATTAACCATTTTATTTTCAAAGTCCTCTAATTCTAATAATAGCCCTAATAACTGTTTATTATAGGTCAAGGAATTAGGATGCTCATAAGCAACTCTTTTATTTTTTTCGTCCCAATGTTCGGGAATAACTTTGATGTTAGTGGAAATAAACTTGGCAGGAGAACCCGTTTGATAAGCACGAATTTCGATAGGCTTTTCTGGTATGCTGTTGGTTCTTTTCAATCTATTAAATACAAAGGCGTATTTGATTTTAGGTAAAGTCATTGTCATCATATTATATCTGCTTTAAAGTAAATAAATAAAAGTGACAAAGACAGAAAAGCACATGATACAAAGAATGATACAAAATGACCAGTATAATAAGTTAAGCCCGTTTGTCAGGTCATGTCGTATAATGTCCTATCAAACAAACTTAACTTATTGAAAACCAAATATTTAAAGAACTTATTTGTCACACTATGTCATACTTTGACGGTGACTTCTGTTGACCTACAAGGACTCGAACCTTGAATGCCAGAACCAAAAACTGGTGTGTTACCGATTACACCATAGGTCAATAACCACACTTTATTTCTAAAGCGGTTGCAAATCTATAACATTTTTTAATCTTTGTAAAGACCTAGATGAAAAAAAATAATATTTTTTCAAAAAATAGGCAAGAGATTTTAGAATTAACGAATTAAGGTCAAACTGCCCATATCTGTCACTTCTTCTTCTCCACACATATAACGGATACGATACAATAAGACGCCTGGATTTAATTCGTCCCCATTGAAAGTGCCATCCCATTTATCAAAAGGATTAGAGGTAATAAAAATACGACCACCCCAACGATCGAATATTTCAAATTCTACTAATTTTCCTTCTAGTACGATAGAATTACTAATGCCAAACACATCATTTCTACCATCTCCATTTGGCGTAAAGGCTTTAGGTAATTGAGCAACACAAGGTAGTTCTTCGGGATCAATAACAGTAATTCTTATCGTATCTGAAGCATTACAAAATTGATCAGCTAAATCTAATTGATAGGTGAAAGTACCCGCAGCTGTTGGGGTAATAGTTGGCTCTGCGGAGTTTGGATCACTTACACCATTGGTAGGATTCCAGGCAAAACCATCTGCGCAGGTTTCTCCTACCTCAATATCAATAGAATTTCCTAAAAATAAAATAGCATCATCATTTTGAATACGATCTGGAGCTAAGTATAATGCCTGAATTTCTTCTAATCTTAAAGCTCGATTATAGACTTTTAATTCATCTACTAGTCCTGCAAAACGGTTTTCAGTAATACCTACACATTCTCCGTTGGCGATATTAAGCTCTGCATTATTATCAATTTGTACTCTAGAATCAGCACTTCTTTCTTGGATTAATTCTCCATCAATAAATAATTGACTTCTATTTCCACTTCTTACAAAAACGATATGTGACCAACAAGACCCAAAATCTAATTGCGCACTTACTGGAGCTTCTCTACTAGCATCTTGGCTTAGTTGTACATTGATAAAATTAGAACCAGAAGCATAATTAATGCCAAAGGATCTATCCTCCCCACAAGCATCTCTTTTAGAAATAATATCCTGTACACCAACACCGTTCGTTGGTTTGATGTAAATACTTAAAGAAAAATCAATCGTATTAAAGGTATTACTAATTGTTCCTAAAAAAAGTAAATAATCATTTACGCCATCTAAAAGTAAAGCATTCCCAGATACGCCACAAAGACATTGAGGATCACCAACAATAACTGCTGCTTGGTTGTTTCCACTTTCCTCTTTGCCTAAATTCTGGCAATCATCAAAAGAATAATGAGCAATCAACCCGTCTGTTACTTCTTGACTATGAGCTAAGCTCGCTAAACATATGGCTATACAACAAAAAAAGAACTTCATTCAATTGGAATTATCAAAGTACTATTTAGTACCGCTTATTTTAAAATAATAAAATTCGTATCATTTTAATGTAGGGGGACAAAATTCTGGAAGCACTCCCCTCATTAAAAAGAAACTACGGGAATGTAAACGTTAATCTATTCGCAATATTTTACTTCTTTAGTGAAACTAAAGTTGCCAATTAGTCAAAAGTATTGTTTGAAGGGAAGGAATAAAAGGAAAGCCTAGAGAAAGTACGCTAAAATGAAAGGTTGATTAGGACCCATTACTAGAGTTGCTAACTGCTGATGACTTATTATTTTAATCAGCAACCAGCATCACTTTCCAAACATATCTGCCAATCCACCCATACCTGGAGGCATCATATTTTGGATTAATTTTTGACTTTCTTCTCCTTGCTTAGCTGCTGCTCTTTCTAACGTTCTATTAATCGCCACTAGTAATAAATCTTCTACTTCTTCTGTATCTTCCCAGTCTAGTTTTGATTTATCTATAGAGATATTTAAGATTTTTTGATTGGCATTTGCAATGACTTTTATGGCGCCATCCCCTGCATCTCCTGTTATTTCAATAGTCGCTAATTTTTTTTGTAATTCTTGCTGTTGTTGTTCTACATTTCCAAATAAATCTCCGAACATACTTGATTAATTTTGAGTGATTTAATTTTACTTCTCCTTAGGGGAATTTATTTATTACCTGTTCCCTTAAAGCAATTCCTCCGCAGGAATCCAAAGTAATTTTTTAAAGTCTTGTACTTTGTTATCGACTACCTTGATCCCCTCATTTTCTAATAATTCTTGCATCATGGTTGGATGAGGGAAATGACCTCGGCCACTTAATTCCCCTTTGCGATTGACGACTCGATGTGCAGGGACAGGATCATCTGTATTCCAGTTGCATTTATTAAGTGCCCAACCAACCATTCTGGCAGAACCTAATGATAAATAATCGGCAATAGCGCCATAATAAGTAATTCGACCGTGTGGAATCAATCTCGTTACTTCAAAAACTTCCTCAAAGTAATTACTATTTTTACTCATTGACAATAAATCTTTTAGAGAAAATTTGTTGATCGATTTTCCCTTTTAATAAATAAACGCCCTTTTGAAAATGACTAGTGTTTAACTCAAGGACTTGATGATGAGGGGCTCTTTTTTCATAGAACACATTTCTACCTAAAGCATCATAGATAGTTAAAATTACATCTTTTGTTGGTACTTCTGAAAATTCAAGCATTATTTTATCAGTTGCTGGATTAGGATATAATCGAATTGGTTTATTATAAAAATCAATAGTAGAAGAAAGGATGTTTTTTTCAGTAATTCTAAACCGATTATTAGACATGTCAAAGAAAATATTGTCAGCACACTTAACTTTTATCCTAGCTCTATTAGTTGTAGTATCGGGTAATACAACCATGGTTTCCCCATTATTTGGAATATTTGCGGCTAATAATTCTGGAAATTCTTGCCCATTATCAAAAGATAAATAAATAGCTACATTCGCACAATTGACAGGTTCGGCGATGGTATTAGCTGCATCCCATCGAACTACAATGGAATCTCCCATTTCATATTCAATATTAGCAGAATCGGGTTGTAAGACCTGAAAAGGACCAGCTTCCGCAGTTGCTATAAAAGCAACTTTGGCAAAGGTGGTGCTTCCTCCTCCTTCTTGATTATCTCGGACGGTTACCCCAAAGGTTAATTGTCGAGTAGTATCGGGTAATACTTCGCCTGAAGAAGTTCTATTGAGAATGATAGTTGTGGCTCTGGGAAAAATTCTAAATGATTCTCTTATTGGCCGGAAGGCTATAAAACTAGGGGCATTCTCAATAGGAAAGCCGACTTCGCTAACTGCACCCGTATCAAATTGTTCCCAACTATAGGTGAGGGTCGTATTTTCTGCGTCAGATGCTGTAGCATTTAATTCAAATGGGGTAGCAATAGGAATAGTAAAGCCACTTTCTCTAACAGAGACTATAGGGGCTGTATTGGCGGTAGGAATTTGTTGAAAACAAGTAATCGTATCACTTGTCAAAGCACTATTAATTTCTTGGATACTAATACCATGTAAATGATCTAGGGCAGTTCCGACTACATTAAACGAACCACATATTCCTCCATACGACATAATTGTACTTCCACTCCCTGGTTCTACTGCAGTTGTAGCATTTCTCTGCCCTTCATTGACTTGTCTACCACAATTACTCCAAGTATGATTGGCCCCTAATTGATGTCCAATTTCATGGTAAAGCGTCCTTCTAAAATCAGCAATACCTTCGTCAAATATACAAGATACTGCACGAGCTTTATTACTTGCAGAACAAGCACTCGCTAAAAATGCCACGCCTGCTACACCTCCTGTACACTCTGCCGCAAATACATGTCCTAGGTCATAAGTATCAGGTCCAATTAAGCTGTCTAATAAAGGTGTATGAGTGGTTAATAACTCAAAAGCACTTCCTGGATCTTCGAAAGGAGAAGGAAAACTGTCTGTAAAAATTAATTGGTCATTATTTTTATGTAATAGAAAACGGATACCTGCGTCTCGTTCATAAATAACATTTAAACTAGTTAAGGTATTAACGATAGCAGACAAAGTAGATTCAACCGTACCTCCTGTGGCATTTGTGAATTGTTCTGTAGCTGTAATAGCAAGGCGAAAGGTTTTAAGATCTGTATTTAAAGCCGTAGTTGCTTGATATTGAGGAGTTGTTGGTTGCATACTTTCTAAAGCAGGATTCCCACAAATCAATCGTTGGTCTGTATTGTTAATAAAATCTGATGCCTGATAAACTAAATAAATGTCTTCTTGCCCTTTAATGCCTGCATTTTCTATAAAAAAAGATTCCGTATTGGCTATTAAATGGCCATATAGTCCTTTAGGTGTCCAACTAATACGTCCTTGAAGTGTTTTATCTTGTTTTGATTCAATTAGAAAAGATTGAATGGTTGGATATTTTGCACTTAATGGTGCTTCAATTATTGGAGAGGCAACCAGGTCTATGGTTGATAACGTATGGGTAGGTAAAGCAATAGTTATAGGAAGGGTGGATTGCTTAGAAGTAGAAAAAGAAGTTTTTATTTTTTCTAAAAACAGCGATTCATCTAATCTAAATAACTGGTAAGTTTTCAAATTTGCTACTTTTTCTTCATTTACAACGTGCTTTGCTACAGATGTCCACAATCCATTTTGGGAAATTAAAGTAGTCGAAAGTAGTAAAAAAGTCAAAAAAAATAAAAAATGACAAAAAAACGTACTTAAACAAAGTTTTTTCTGTACCATAAAATTTCTGGGCTGTGTGCTGATAAATGATTAAAACTGCCTATTTTAGCGCAATTTTTTCGAAAAATAGCTTCGAAAAGAAAAATCATACATTTGTCATTTTTTTTTGTTTAACGTTGTTTACAGAAAAATGACAAATATCCACAATTAGAGCGCTAATTTTGTCGTCAGAAGGAATGTCGTAACTTTATTACAATTTTTTATTAAAATATTACATATATGATTCATTCCTGGCGCGGACAAAAAAAATATATGCTAAACGAATATAAAATACTTACCGTAACACACAAACATGTCCGTTTGGAAAGGATTGGTGATTTTTTAATACCCCACGCTAATGAAGAAGTATTGCAAGCAAGATTAGCTGAACTCAAAGATAAATTTAATTTAGAAGAACTTTTATATGTAGCGACTTGCAATCGAGTAATCTATTTATATAAGTCTGCTAGAGAACTTAATTTACCATTTCTTCACGCTTTTTTCCAAACCGTTAACCCATCACTTTCCCCTGATTATATTCAACGCATCATAACAGCATATGAAGGTAAAGAAGCTATTAACCATGTCTACGAAGTCGCTGCTTCTATTGACTCTTTAGTTGTTGGAGAGCGAGAGATTTTACGCCAAATTAGAGAAGGATTTTATAAGTGTGAAAAATGGGGATTGATTAGAGATGGTATTCGATTATTAATGAAGCATTTGGTAGAAGCTTCTAAAGAGGTTTATGCACAAACGAGAATTGGAGAAAAGCAAATTTCTGTTGTTTCTTTAGCCATCAAAAAATTATTAGAAAGTAATATCTCTAAAGAGGCTCGCATTCTTTTAGTGGGAGCAGGACAAACGAATCAACTAGTAGCCAAGTTTTTAGTTAAATATGAATTTAAGCATATAACTGTTTTTAATCGAAGTATTGAAAAAGCGGAAAAACTAGCAACGCGATTTAACGGGTCTGCTTTTTTATTAGAAGATTTACCAAATTACCAAGCTGGGTTTGATTGTATGATTGTTTGTACGGGTGCCACAGAAGCGATTATTAAGCAACCATTATATCAGCAGATTCTTGGAAAGGATACTACTGAAAAACTAATTATAGATTTGTCTATTCCAAATAATGTAGCTAAAGCTGTAGTAGATACCTTTAATATTAATTATATAGAAATAGAAGACTTAAAGCAGTTAGCCGCACAGAATTTATCTTTTAGAAAACAAGAAGTTGGGAAGGCAAAAATTTTGTTGAAAGAACAAATTAATGAGTTTCAAAAAGTTTTTCAACAAAGACAAATTACAAAAGCACTTCAGAGCGTACCTTCTGAAATAAAGGCAATAAAGAAAAGAGCTTTAAATGAAGTGTTTAAAAAGGATTTAGATACTTTAGATCCTACCACCAAAGCATTGATTGAAAAAATGATGACCTATATGGAAAAGAAGTGTATTAGTGTGCCGATGAAGGCTGCTAAAGAATTGGTGGTGTAAATTAAAGTTTACTGTCAGACGTCAGACTTGACGATCTGTTTTCTCTGAAACATTTCTCTTCTGATAGGTATCATAAATAAGGGACCTCTTCTAACTTCTCTTTAATTAATAAGCTCGTTCGTTCCGTTGTTCTACATAATTAATAAACGCCTTATTAACCACTCTAAACCCACCTGGCGTAGGGTAATTTCCTGAAAAATACCAATCTCCGCCGTTATTCGGACAAGCTTTATGCAAGCCACCAATTTTCTGATAAATTACTTTTACGGCTGGTTTGATGTTAGGCGGGGTAATCATTTCAGCAATTTTATCAGACACCATTTCATAGCTAAACTCATTATATAAATCAATTAAAGGATTTCCCATTTCTCCTAAAGGTAACTTTAATTGTGCTTTACACTCTTTATAAGTTTTCTTAATTAAATGTGTTTTACCGTGATCATTTAATAAAGCAATTAAAGCTTTGAATGCCACAAAGTTGCCCAATTTTGACATATCTATGCCATAACAATCAGGATAACGAATTTGAGGGGCAGAAGAAACTACAATGATTTTTTTGGGACGAAGGCGAGAAACTATTTTAATGATACTATCTCTTAGCGTAGTACCTCGAACAATAGAGTCATCCAATAAAACAAGGTTGTCTTTTTCATTATGGACGATGCCATAGGTTACATCATAGACATGAGAAACCATTTCTCCCCTAGTCGCATCATCGGCAATAAAAGTTCGGAGTTTGGCGTCCTTGACGACTGTCTTTTCTATTCTTATTTTTTGAGCAAGTATTTTTTCTAATTTTTTAGGTTTTAAATCTTTGCCTAAATTTAAAATTTGTTCTTGCTTGCGTTTATTTAAACATTTCTCAGCACCTTCTACCAGACCGTAAAAAGCTGATTCTGCAGTATTGGGAACAAAGGAGAAAACCGTATGCTCAATATCTTGATTTACCGCTTTCAAAACAGATTTGGTCAATTGTTCGCCTAATTGCTTACGCTCTAAATAAATATCTCTATCTGTTCCTCTAGAAAAATAAATGCGCTCAAAAGAACAAGGTGTTCTTTTCTTTTTTGGCACATATCTTTTTTCTTTAACCGTTCCATTTTTTTTGATAATCAGCGCATTTCCTCGTCCTAATTCTTGTACTTTTGTATAATGTACATTCATTGCTGTTTGAATTGCAGGTCGTTCTGAAGCAACTACTACAATCTCCTCATCTGCATAATAAAAAGCTGGTCGAATGCCACTTGGGTCTCGGATGACAAAGGCATCTCCATGACCAATCATTCCTGCAATGACATAGCCCCCATCAAATTTTTTACTTGCTCTGCGGAGCATGCGTTTAACATCTAAATTATCAAAAATTAAATTATTGATTTCTTGATTAGAATAACCATCTGGTTTGTGCCAATTGAACAGGCGTTGTACTTCATCATCCAAAAAATGCCCAATTTTTTCCATGACTGTTACCGTATCCGCCTTTCGTTTAGGGTACTGACCTAATTGTACTAATTCCTCAAATAATTCATCGACATTGGTCATATTAAAATTCCCTGCTAAAACAAGATTTCTACTGATCCAGTTATTTTGGCGAAGGAATGGGTGGCAAGTTTCTATTGAATTATCGCCATGAGTACCATAGCGCAAATGCCCCATCAATAATTCCCCAGTATAAGGTTTATTATTTTTTAGCCATTGAGGGTCATTTAATTGTTGAGGGGTTAAATCTTGAAAATGCTGGCTCACATCTTTGAAAAGATCGGCTAGATAATTAGTCGTGACACAGCGCTTTCGACTGATGTAGCGCTTTCCTGGTTTTGGGTCTAATTTGATGGTAGCTAATCCTGCACCGTCTTGCCCTCTATTTCGTTGTTTTTGTAAGAGTAACTGCAATTTATTCAACCCATAAAGTGCCGTTCCGTATTTTTTGTGATAAAACGCTAACGGTTTTAATAATCGAATTACCGCTAAACCACACTCATGCTTAATAGAATCACTCATAGAAATAAATTAGCCTAAATTTAAAGCATTTTAATATTAAAAGAAGCAACAAAGTTACGAGAAATAAAAAGACTTAATAGAAGATTATGGTGGTAAAAATGCCCTTTTGCAGAGAAATGTCTATTTATACTAAAAAAGCCCGTAGTAGCGACAATTTTAGTCAACTACTGCGGGCTTTTAATAGATTAATTATTAAATGAGAGATGTCTGTATTCTCTCAATGAAATGGTCTCTATTCTCTATTCTTTCTTTTATAAATCTGCATCTCCACGGAAAGCAGAGAAATCAAATAACATTGAGAATCTCAATGTATTATCTAGTGGATTTCTTTGATTGGTTGTTGGTACTAAATAAGAAATGTTTAAACCAAAGACATTGTATTTTAAACCTAAACCAACGGTAAAGTATTTTCTATTCCCTTTAGTTGAATGCTCATAAAAATAACCAGCTCTAACAGCAAATTGCTTATCATACCAGTATTCCAATCCAATGGAATACATCAACTCCCTCAATTCTTCTGAAAAACCACCCTCTGCATCACTAAACGAGCCAAAAATACCAGAGAAGGTAGATACTTGTCTATAATCTGGCACCCCGTCATTATCATTATCCGTGCCAGCAGGATCAGGAGTTGGCGCGAGCAATTTATTAATATCCATTGCTACTGTTAAGCGATTGAATTCATCAAAATCCAAATCCCAAGCTGCGCCAATACCAAAGTTAGCTGGAATAAAATCCTTATTGATAGAATTGGTATAAGTTATTTTTGACCCTAGATTAGTTAAAGCTAATCCCAAAGTTAACTGGGAAGTACCATTGTTTAAATCAATTTCTCCTGATTTATAAGTCATAGAAAGATCTGCGGCAAAAGCAGTTCCAGCAGAAATTTGTTCGCCACCGACTTCTTGACCAGCTGCTAAGTTAGAAAAGATAAACTTTGCGCTTAAACCAGCAGATAATCTTTCACTTAATTTTCTAGCATAAGATCCATTTAACTCAAATTCATTTGGCCGACCATTACCTAGTGGCATTCCATTTTCATCCGTAAAGGCAATGTCTCCAAGAGAGAAATAACGTAAGCTGAAACCTGCGGCTTGTTGATCATCTAATTGATAATATCCAGATAAATAAGCCAAGTAAACGTCATTGACATTTAAGGCTCTTAACCAAGGGGTATACGTAACAGCAACTCCTCCCTTATCTTCTCCAAAAACCATTTTGGAAGCATTGAAATGCAAAGAATTGGCGTCCGTTGAAGTAGCGATTCCTGCATCTCCCATAGCAGCAGAACGTGCATCAGGAACGATTCTTAAAAAAGGAACTGCTGTAATAATCGTATTCACACAAGGTTCTCCTAAAGCTGTTACAAATTGCCCCGAAGCATCTTGAAAACATTGGGCTTTAGCTTGCTGAGAAATGCCCAGTAGCATGATTATAACTAAGGTACTAAGTAATGATTTTTTCATAGCTTTATTGCGTAGAGGGCAAAAGAATGCCCGAATGTAAGAATTTTTGTGGTCTAAATAATTCATGTCGATTAAAATATGTTGTTGCACTAATTT
>CAZXYA010000247.1:0-12451 GCA_964644655.1 uncultured Saprospiraceae bacterium
ACACGGTTTAAAATTATGATTTATTTATGTTTTTATTTTGATAAACAAGCAGTTATAAAATCAAGTGTCTTTCAGTAGTGAACAATGTTAGACGGGTAGCCGAATGTGGTTAAATATGGGGCAATTATTGAGTTTGCCTATGATTGGTTTTGGTTTTCTAGTACTGTTCACAAATCGTCAGCTAAAAGAAAGATAAGGGGTGAGGAAAATAATCTAATCAAAAATAATACGCCCCAAGAAAGAATCCGTTTAAATCCGCCCAATCCGCTGAATCCGTACAAACTATCCTACCAATTCGTCAAAATAAATTGTTTTTCACTAAATCCCTTAAAAAATCCGTTGGGAATGCCTATTTACCCAACGGATTATTATTATCATAGCACTAAAATCAAATCTTATTTCCGCTTAGCAGAAATACCAACTTTCATTTTAGCATCTAAATTCATATCTCCTAAAGGCGTTCCACCAACAGTAATTTTACCAGATAAATCTTGTTGAATATCAGAGGTAAGCGCCCAGCCTGTTTTTTCATCCACCACTATCACACCCGTCACAGGACCTGCTAAATTATAGGACATTTTCACGCCTTGTGCCTCGATTGGCTTGGCATTAGGGTCACTTTTAGCTGCTCCAGTTACATCAATGGTCACTTTTCCACCACTTCTTTCTCGGATGGTATAAGTATAATCTGTATTTAAAGAAATGCCACTTTCGGTATCAATCGCTTTCGACCAAGTATCACCCACTTGTAAAACTTTGCCTTGTGAAAAGCCAGTCAAGGTAGCAAAAGTATTTTTAAAAGCACTTTCACCAATATAGCCTTCTAAAATAGTCGCTACTTGCGCTCCACCTTTCACCTTTCCTAATACTTGCTTAAGCATTTCGTCTGCGCCTTCTATACTGGTAACCGTACCGTTTTTATTTAAGCTAGCTTCCATCGTTTTACCAATTAAGCCACCTAAGCTTCCAAGTGGAGAATCCGTATTCCCTTTGTCAGAATCATAAGAAATCGCATCAGTCATCGGAACAGTTGCATCAACAGTAATTCGATCTATTTTAAAATCAATATCGGTAATGCCTGTTGGTTGAATTGCTTTTACCACAAAATTATAATCTTGAGAAGACCTTCCATCTACAGACATATCTTGCCCCATGATAGACATCCCTATATTATTGGTGTTCGTAATTTCGTAATCAAAACTGGCGCCTTGTTCCAAGCCCATATTCATAGTCAATGGTTTGGAAGTGGTACTACAGGCTGTAATTAAAATAGCGCCTAAAGCAGCGAATAAAAAATGAGTCAAAGATTTCATTGAGAAAATTTTAAACTTGAGTGATTGTTAATAAAATGAGTGTCAGTAATGATGAACGATAAATGATGAATGATGAATGATGAATTCGCAGATCATTGACCCTCAACATTTTTTTCTAAAAATCTGAATATCTAGCGTATATTTAAGACCATATATTTTTTCAAGGGTCACTTGATTCTTTATATTTCGTCTATAAAAAAGAAGGCATTTCCATCAAAATACTGGATACAAAGAAATAACAAATAAAAATAAGAAAGCATCAATTTATAAAATTATTACATTTGCAGCTATTATTAAGTTAAACTTAACTACCGCAATTTCTAATATGAAAAGACGACCGACCTTGGCAGAACGTTCTGTGCATGCAACCAGCTTTACCTTGCCTCAACAAACTGCCTTTTATCGAGGTAAAGTAAGAGATGTATATACAATCGACAATCAATTAATTATGGTTGCCTCCGATCGAATTTCTGCCTTTGATCATATTTTACCACGACCTATTCCTTATAAAGGACAAGTCCTGAATCAAATTGCCACTCATTTTTTGGAGCATACTAAAGATATTTGCCCCAATTGGTTAACCGCAACTCCTGATGAAAACGTTGCAGTAGGCATTGCTTGTGACCCTTTCAAAGTCGAAATGGTGATTCGAGGCTATTGTGTGGGACATGCTTGGCGAACCTATCGGTCGGGAGAAAAAGTCTTATGTGGCGTCACCATGCCAGATGGAATGAAAGAAAACGATAAATTTCTAACCCCTATTATTACGCCCGCCACTAAAGCAGAAGAAGGGCACGATGAAGATATTGCTAGGGAAGCCATCATAGAACAGGGCATTGTGTCCAAAGAAGATTATGAAATCTTAGAAAAATATACATACGCCTTATTTCAGCGAGGCACCGAAATGGCCGCCAAGCAAGGGTTGATTTTAGCAGACACAAAATATGAATTTGGCAAAAAAAATGGACAGATTTATTTAATTGATGAAATCCATACACCCGATAGTTCTCGCTATTTTTATAAAGAAGGATTTGAGGAACGCCAGCAAGCAGGAGAAAAACAAAAACACTTGTCCAAAGAATTTGTGCGAGAATGGTTGATTGCTAATGGGTTTCAAGGCTTAGATGGACAAATCATGCCCGTTATGCCGAATAGTTTTGTCGAGTCTGTTTCGGATAGATACATCGAGTTGTTTGAACAGATTACTGGAAAACAGTTTAAGAAAGCGGATACGACTAATGTTTTGGAGCGAATTGAGGCAAATATATTGGCTTATTTACAGTAAAATATAATTATTTAGGAATCAGGAGCGAGGAGTCAGGTGTCAAGGCAAAAGCAACAAGAAAGAACGTAATATCGCCCTAAAAAAGACTGTACTATTTTGCAGCACGATTTCTCTAATTCCTGTACCCTGAAATCTGACTCCTAATTAGTTAGCCTAAAATTTTAGTTGTGGAGTAGACAACTTCTTACTTTCCCAACAACTAAAACTAAAAAAAATCGTTTTAATAGTATGTAAACGATTGAAAACGAATCATCAATGAAAATAGCTGATCTAAAACAAAAGGGAAATTTAATTACCACTTTAACACATGAGGAGGTAAAAGATTTTCTAACAAATACACTTAAAGAAGGGGTAAATCCCATTCAAAAATTTTTCTCTGGCTATTTATTAGTAGTTAGCGCTTTATTTATATTTAATAGTGCTTATAATATAACAAAATTTATAAAGGAAAAGGATATAGACTTTATACTGCCAATCTCTATTGGTGCGCTACTATCTTTTACTATCCTAATCATCATTCATGAGTTAATACATGCCACAGCTTATTATTTTGTTAGTGGAAAAAAAATTTATTTTGGAGCAGATATTAAAAAATTTGTCTTTTATGCCGCTAGTGACAAAGTCGTTTATAATGGACGACAATTTTGTATAGTAGCATTAAGCCCTTTTGTGGTGATAAATATAGTTTGCCTAATCGCTTATTTTATCAATCCAAGTTTAGGCGCTTTTTATCTCACAATTTTGTTTTTCCATAGTCTTTTTTGCTCTGGAGATTTTATATTTTTAAATTTTATATCCAACTATAAATTAAACGATTTTTATACTTATGATGATAGACAAGCGAAAAAATCCTACTATTATTTGATGTCTTAAGAATACTGAAAAAATCAATTTACAAGTTTGAAATTATAAACTACTGATTGTCAACACTTTTTTTTAATTTGGCTACCCGTCTAACGTTGTAATATATTGAATGTGAATCAGTTGCAACTAGTTGACAATTTGGTATTTGTTTATCTAACCCGACACCTGCAACCTTAGACCTATAACTTTTAATTTTAATTGATGTCTTAAGTCCCATTGGTAATGAAAAAATTATTCTTATTTTTAGCTGTAAGTTGTCTTTTTCTAGCCTGTCAAAAAAATGACGTGCCTAGAATTTTAAATCAAACCTGTGTCACCACCCAACATCACGAGTTAATCATCGGTGATATTGATGTGTATGTAAAGTACGATGCCACCGATTTTAATTTTCCTGGGTTTGAAGATTTAGCAGAATATGATACTGTTTTTACCACCAATGCCGACGGTAGAGGCTGTATTACTAATTTACCGATTGGCAAACATTGGCTAGTAGGCTTGGGCTTTGATCCAGCCATCAATTTGGCTATTAAAGGTAGAGCATTTGTAAATATTACTTTTGAAAATCCAGAAGTAGATATGATTTTATATGTGGGGGAAGAGTGATTGAAAATATAAAATTTAAAAGTATTATATTAATTAAGTAAAATCCGTACTAATCAGCTTAATCCGTACAAACTATCCTCCTAGTTCGTCTTCTCGCTACTTTCTAAAGGAAAAACCAATAAGACTTTAACTTCAATTTCTATGACTACTTTTGACAGCATTCAAGCCTTATTAAAACAGGAAAATATTCCCTTCAAAACCCTACATCATCCACCTACCTATACCTCCGAACAGTCCGCCGAATATAGAGGTGAAGCCCTTTCCACGGGAGCAAAGGCTATTGTCTATAAAATTGAAAAGACCTTCTATTTATTTGTCATGCCAGCCAATAGAAAATTAGATACCAAAAAAATAAAAGCATACTTCAAATTTAATGGGAAAAGGGCTAAAAAAACTAGGTTTGCCACCGCAGAAGAACTACTAGATTTAACAGGTCTTGTATCTGGTTCTGTCCCTCCTTTTGGTCAACCAATCCTACCTTTTGAGCTATTCGTAGATGATAGTATTATGGAGAATGAAAAAGTCGCTTTTAATGCAGGCTCTTTAACTGATTCGGTGATTATGCAACGAGCAGCTTATTTATCGGTGGCAAATGCTACGCTTTTTGATTTTACCTTAAGCTAATAGGTTCCCTCTTTCCTCATATCTAAATCATTGTTTTACAGCGTTAAAAACCAAATTTAGATAATCGAAAGAAAATTGATAATTATCCGTTGGGCGTGTTTTTTTCCCAACAGATTTTTATAGCAAGGACAAACAATATCAGAATCTATTAAAATATCGACAAGCGAAACGTAACTTGAACGCCCCTTTTGCTCAAAGTAGTTTTTCCGACCCAACGACCTATACCATGCAAATACTCAATGCAGGAAATGCGGGCCGATGGAAAAACATCGGTCCATTTGGCGACCCTGAAGTCAAATGGTCGGCAACAGGAAATGGGGCAATAGACATGGTCGCATTCCATCCCACCAATCCTGTACGTAGCTACTAGGAATAGAGGCTTGTGGAGAAGTGATAATTATGGAACGAATTGGACACCTTTAACCGATCATTTTGCTACTCCTCATATTCGTTCAATCAATGTAAATAAAGGAAATCCCAATATTATGTATCTGGGTGGAATTGATAAGATTTGGCGTTCTACTGATGCCGCTTTTAGTTGGACGGAGGTATTTAATATTACTTCAGCAGATGTTATTCAAGAACTACACTCCGATCCGAATGATTCGGATAGAGTCATTGCAACGATAAGAGTTAGCATAGTTTAATAGGGCATCAACTGCCTCTTTTAGTTTAGCCTTGCTAATCCATTCTTTGATCTTTGTCAATTGTTCTTTTCTGGTCATCTGTTAATACTTTTTATTAGTTCGCCCTTTAAAACCTCCCTAAAAAATGCTTGCTATTTGTTAAGAAAATCCTAGCAGTAAAATAAGTTTAAATGGTGGGCGATACTTTGAAAGTATCACCCACCATTTAAGCTCATTTTACTAAATATGCCTACCAAACATTAGGTAGTTAAATTTTAGGATGGTTTCAAAAGTTTGCCCTAAAAATACAGTCTTAATTACAAATATCCTTAAAAGTTAAAAAATTAAAAAAAACAATACCCTTATTAATAATAGTATTATTTTTTTGTATTATGTGTTCTAAATTTTTAAATTCACTAAACCTTTTCATGACATGAAAATTACCCGAATCTTTTCCTTAAGCACTTTGCTGATAGGCTTATTGATTATTGGTTGTACGACCACCACGCCTATTATTTCAGACACCACTAACGCTCCACCAGCAACTACCCCAGATCCAAAACCAGCAATACCCGAAGTAACGAGTCCTGCTATCCCTATTGATGAACGAGTCAGAATGGGGCAGTTGGATAATGGCTTAAAGTATTTCATTCAGAAAAATGGCAAGCCAGAAAATCGAGCAGAATTACGCCTCGCCGTCAATGCAGGTTCAATGCAAGAAGATGACGACCAATTAGGCTTAGCTCATTTTGTTGAACACATGGCTTTTAATGGTAGTAAAAATTTCAAAAAGAACGAATTAGTCGATTACTTAGAATCTGTAGGTACCAGATTTGGTCCAGATTTAAATGCTTATACTAGTTTTGACGAAACAGTATATATGCTACAAGTACGAACAGATGACCAAGAAAAGATGCTAAAAGGATTGCTTGTCTTAGAAGATTGGGCAGGCGGTTTGGATTTTGATAATGAAGAAATCGACAAGGAAAGAGGCGTCGTTGTTTCTGAATGGAGGAGTCGTTTGAGCCCAGATCAACGAATGCAACAAAAGTATTTCCCGATTATTTACAAAGACTCTCGTTATGCGACTCGTCTACCAATTGGTTCTCCTGACATTATCAATAATGCAGATTACGATGTAGTTAAGCGATTTTATAATGATTGGTACCGTCCAGATTTAATGGCAGTAATAGTTGTTGGAGATGTAGATGTTGATCAAATCGAACAAGAAATTAAAACGCGATTTAGCAAACTAAGCAATCCAACAATAACAAGAGCTAAAGAAAAATATGAAGTGCCTGGTCATCAAGAAACATTAGTCTCTATCAATTCTGACAAAGAAGCTTCTTTTACTAACGTTAGAGTAATGTATAAGCATAAGGGTGAGAAAACGAAAACAGAGTTAGATTTTCGTCGACAGTTAACTCACAGTTTGTATAATAGTATGTTAAATGGTCGCTTGAATGAATTAACGCAAAGTCCTGAACCACCCTTTACCTTTGCCTACACGGGCTACGGTGGTGATGTAGGAAGTTTGGCAGCTTACACCTCTTATGCCTTTACTGAAGAAGGTGGCGCACAAAAAGGATTAGAGACTGTTTTAGCAGAAACTAAAAGAGTCGTTCAACACGGATTTACAAGTACTGAATTAGAAAGAACAAAAGTTGAATTGATTAAAGGTATCGAGCGAGCAGTCAAAGAAATGGATAAAATGGAATCTCGTAGGTTAGTCGGCAAATATGTCAGTCATTACCTAAAGGGAAATTCAATTCCTAGTGAAAAGCAGCGAGAAATCTTATATAAAAAATATTTGCCAACCATTACCTTAGAAGAGGTAAATGCTCTAGGTAAAAAATGGGTAACAGATGCCAATCGAGTAGTCGTCATTACTGGTCCAGAAAAAGAAGAAGTGCCTATGCCTACCGAACCAGAAGTATTGAGTATTTTTGATAAAGTTGCCGCTATGGAGATTGCACCCTATGAAGATAAGGTATCAGATGCTCCATTATTAGCAGTTGATTTACAACCAGTTGAAATTAAGGAGAGTAAAACGATTGAAAAGGTAAATGTAACAGAATATACCTTAGCCAATGGGGTAAAAGTTGTCTTGAAACCTACGGATTTTAAGAACGACGAAATTATGATGCGTGCTTATAGTCCAGGCGGCACAAATCTTTATTCCGATGAAGATTATCCAAGTGCTTCTAATGCAGCCAGTATCATCAACCAAGGTGGTATTTCTACTTTTGATTTGCCTCAACTTCAAAAGAAACTAGCGGGAAAAATTGCCAATGTCAGTCCTTCAATTGGTACGATGTACGAGTATATGAATGGTGGTTGTTCCCCAGATGATTTGGAAACGATGATGCAATTAACTTACTTGTATTTTAATGCACCAAGAGCAGACAAAGACATTGTCACTTCCTATATCAACAGACAAAAATCCATTCTTAAAAATATATTTTCCAATCCACAATATTGGTTTATCGACCAAGCTTCTAAAATCAAGTATGGCGATCATCTTCGTATGGGAATTCCTACTGCAGAAACGCTAGATAAAATCACCTTAGAAAAAGTGATGGAAGTCTACAAAGACCGATTTGCAGATGCGAGTGACTTTACTTTCTTTTTTGTTGGTAATTTTGAAGTAGAAGCTATGAAAAAGATGACCGCTAAATATTTGGGTAATTTACCTAATATTGGCAGACAAGAAAATTGGAAAGATTTGGATATTAATATAAAAGATGGGGTGATTATCAAAGATTTAGTCAAAGGAGAAGCGCCTAAATCACAAATTGATATGACTTATCACGGGAAGTATAGTGGTTGGACGCCAAAGGAAGTTTATAAATTCTATATGGCTGCAGATTTATTGCGCATTAAAATGCGAGAATCTATGCGAGAAGATAAAGGTGGTGTCTATGGTGTTGGTGTGAGAGGAAATGTTTCTCGTTATCCAAAATCCCAATATTCTATTAACATCTCTTTTAATAGTGAGCCAGACAAAGTGGAAGAATTGATTAAAACAGGGTTGAATGATATTGAAACCATCCGTAAAGAAGGGGTTCAGGCAAGTGATTTAGATAAAGTAAAGGAAACCAGGGTACAAAGTCGCACTAAAGATTTAAAAGAAAATCGTTGGTGGATGGGGAATATCCAAGGCGTTTATCAAGATGGCTGGAATTCTTTTGATAACTTTAGTTTAGAAAGCTACCAATCCATTGTAGAATCTATTACCCCCACAGAGATTCAAGAAACAATCAAAAAATACTATGATGATAGTAATTTTATTCAAATTGTGATGAATCCTGAGCCTGCGGAAAGTAATTAAAAACTGTAGGAATATAAATAGGTAATCCAAGTTGGGGACAATCGGTAGTACTCCGATAGTTATCGGAGTACTACCAGTTTTCCATATTCTCCGCAACTTGGGTTAGGTAGTTAAAAACTACCTATATCGAATCATTGCAAATTTCAAAAATATGGGATAAAAATTTTCTCATTTTTCCGTAATTCTGAACAGACTAACTCTAAACTAGGCTGTTCAGAATTTGGGATAAAATTTCCTTTGTTTTTGAGTGAGCAAAAAATCATACATCTATCTAGTTTTCACATGACAGATTTATGAATTGTGATTTATGATTTGCCCTAGAACCAAACATTTAAGTCGTTGAAAAATACGGGAAGAAAAAAGTGCTATATCTCAATAATTCTAAACAGCCTAGCACTAAACATCAAAAAATGAGTCAACCATGAAAAACTGGTAGCATAACCTGTTCCGATTCATCGGAAGGATTTATTCTGTCTGGAACGTTGGTCTTTTGACTAGTAAATAATATGCTTACCCTAATTTTACAGGTCTAAAACCCCTACCCTAGTTTCTTTTTCAATCTGAATTCCCTACTTTTACCCTTCTAGCAAAACATCAGCGTAAAATATGCCCGAAAAGAAGGTAAAATATTGGTTATTTCAATCCAGCCCGCAGGTTTTTCAATTAAAAGAAGCCTTAGCAGCAGATGCTGTATCGACCTTTGCTATAAAAGCCCATAAAAAAACGATTCAGATAGGCGATAAAGTGATTTTATGGCAATCGGGTAAAAAAGCGGGTTGTTATGGTTTGGGGACGGTCTTATCTACTCCTAAAAATCAAGCCATTGATAAGAAAGAAAAAGACTTTTTTTTAAATAAAATTGAAGAAGAACAGCGCATCAATTTACACATAGATTATAATCTTTGGAATAGACCAATTACTAAAGAAATTTTGCCCAATAGTCAAAGCTTTGATGCTTTTTATGCAGGGATTCCAGGTACTAATTTTAAAGCAACACAAAAGCAGTACAGCGAACTGGTAGCGATAGTCGAGCATCTTGATATGGCGCATGAACCAGCAGCTACTTATGTTCTCAAAAAGCCTTTATTACATGCGCTAAACAATATTTTGCAAGGCCCTCCTGGAACAGGTAAAACATACCATACCGTCAATTATGCTTTGTCCATTATAGAAAATCGCAGTTTACCAGAATTAGCACTAGAACCCAGAAAAGATTTACGGCAAAGATTTGAAGCTTATCAAGAAGAAGGACGTATTCAATTTATTACGTTCCACCAATCTTATGCTTACGAAGATTTTGTAGAAGGGATTAAACCCATTACCGAAAACGGACAGATTCAATATGGGATAGAAAATGGTATTTTTAAACAAATCACCTTCGAGGCTCGTCGATGTCTGGTAGAAGCAATGGCGCAATTATTACCACAATATGAAATAGAAGTCGAGTTCAATCAATTATATAGAGCTTTTTTAGCTTATCTCAAAAGTGATAATTTCAACAGTTTTGCCTCAACTAATAATCGAGTCTTTTTATTGGATAAGGTACTTCGATTTGGCAACCTTTCCGTTCGAAAAGATAAATCTTTTTCTGCTTTTACCATTTCCAAAAACAAGTTAAAAAAACTATACCAGCAAATTCAGGACCTAGCGGAAACACCGTATGCTGCAGAAACAGTTCGGTCTATTATTGGTGACGTCAATACCAATGCTTATTGGGGTGTTTTTATCGCTTTTAAAAATTTTGAACAGCAATTAGTCGCTAAAGAAATAGAAGCACTCTCTGCCGAAGAAACAGTCAAAGAACCAATTGATTTAGCAGAAATTTCAGATCAGGTGCTTAAACATTGTCGAAAATATGTCTTGATTATTGATGAAATTAATCGAGGCAATATTCCAAGTATTTTTGGAGAATTAATTTCTTTGATTGAACCCGATAAACGAGAAGGGCAACCAGAGGCTATTCACACCCTCCTACCCTATTCCAAAGAAGTATTTGCGGTTCCCCCCAACTTGTATTTATTAGGAACAATGAATACGAGTGACCGAAGTGTGGACACAATGGATATGGCACTAAGAAGGCGATTTAATTTTATTGAAATGCCTCCACAACCTGCTTTATTGCGTCCTGCCATCGAAGCAGGAGTAGATTTAGAAAAACTGTTAACAACCATTAATCAACGAATCGAAGTTCTACTGGATAAAGACCATTTAATTGGACATGCCTATTTCATGAATGTACAGACCTTGGATGATCTAATGGAATTATTTGATAAAAAAATTATTCCATTGTTCAAAGAATACTTTTTTGGCGATATGAATAAATTAGGTTTGATTTTAGGGCAAGCCTTTTTTACGAAAGTGCAAGCTGCCGATACGCAAATCTTTGGTGATTTTGACGGGGATTTTGTAGAAGAGTTGGCCTATAAAAAGGTGTACGAACTCAAACGAGCTGCCGATTGGAAAGAAAGTGATTTTATTCGGATTTATGATGCTGGTTATCTTGTTTGATAGGTAAATCAGAAAGGCTGATTTGCTAAATTTTCGGAGTTTAGTAAATCTATATCCTTAATTTTAAATTTACTAAATCTTAGAGATTTTAGCAAATTATCTCAATCAACGCAAAAACAAACGCCAAACTTCTACAAATTCTTATGCCCAAAATCATTTTTACAGTTACTAATGATTTGACTTATGACCAGCGCATGATTCGGATTTGCAGTACTTTGACAGACAATGGATATGAAGTATTATTAGTCGGACGAACGAAGCCTAATTCTATTCCACTACAAACTCAATCTTTCCAACAATATCGCTTTAATTTATGGTTTCACAAAGGAAAATTATTTTACCTAACTTATAATCTTCGCCTCTTTTTCTTCTTACTATTCAATCGTTTTGATACAATAGGTAGCATTGATTTAGATACTTTACTACCTTGTTATTTAATGGCTAAATTAAAAAACAAACCGATTGTTTTTGATGCTCATGAATATTTTACAGAAGTGCCTGAAGTCGTCCATCGTCCTTTTACCAAATCTATTTGGACTTTTTTGGGAAATTGGCTAATTCCAAAAGTAGATGCTGCTTATACCGTTAGTGCTTCTTTACAAGATTTATTTACTAAAAAATATGGCATCGAATTTGGTTTGGTTCGCAATATTTCTAATCAAAAAAATATAGCCTCTCTAGCAAAGAAAACTAAGACTTTAGCTGATAAGCCCATCCTACTTTATCAAGGCGTCTTAAATGAAGGTAGAAGTCTAGAAACTTTAATTCATGCTATGCAATCCATTAATAATGCAGTATTATGGTTGGCTGGCGAAGGAGATCTATCTCAATCTTTACGGCAATTAGTTAAGGAATTAAAGATAGAAAATCGAGTGAAATTTTTAGGTTATTTATTACCAAAACAATTAAAAGCAATAACCGCACAAGCTACAATTGGTTTAAATTTATTAGAAAATAAAGGCTTGAGTTATTATTATTCCTTGGCGAACAAGACTTTTGATTACATCCATGCGGAATTGCCTGCTATACATGTGGCTTTTCCTGAATATTGCCTTATTAATAAACCATTCCCTATTGGTATTTTAGTGGATGATTTAGAAATAACTACTTTGATTAATGCTATTCAGCGGCTCTTAACGGACAAGGAATTCTACCAAGCATTGAAAAACAATTGTAAGCAAGCAAAAGGCGTTTATAATTGGGAAAGAGAAAAAACTCAGTTAATGCATATTTATAAATCTATAGAGCGTCAGATAAAAAACTAATAATAATCCGTTGGGGAAACTAATCCGTTGGG
>CAZXYA010000248.1:0-12438 GCA_964644655.1 uncultured Saprospiraceae bacterium
GCTTTATCATAGAACACCTTCTTATTATCTGATATAGTTTTTTTGATTCCTTCACTTTCTCGATGCTGGTTATATAATTTGTAGTTCCCACTCAATAGGGCTAACCTCATCGGTTCGTAAATTTTAAAACATTCAGGTTGCTTTTTAATTTGATATAATCCTATTTTAGTATGCTCAATTACAAACTTCAAGCATTCTAATTCATCGTTTTTTACCTTCTCAAAATCATCAAAAACAGAAGCTACGAATCGTAATTTTTCTAAGCTCAAAGAAATACGTTTCAATCCATCTTGGTAGTCCTTTAAATCAAAAAGCAAATCTGATTCCTGACTCTTCAGTAGGTCAAGGAATGCAGGGTGAAAACATTTAGCAAAAGCCCACATTGATCCCTTAACTTTATTTACCAATTTTTCTGCACTCATAATTTTTAAGATGTTGTGACGCTTTTTCATATAGGCGTGAAATCGCTTCATGGCCATGTCTTGATAGTGATTGCTTTCCTTGACTTTATCCGTAAGGAAAACTTTCAATTCGTCATAGTTATTAAGTGCCTGGTATTCCTTAGATTTCTTACAGGCTCTTATGAATTTTCTTTTTTCTACTGGGTATTCATCATGTTTTTTTAAAGGTCGTTTTTCTATTTCGTCTATCTCTTGAATGTCGCTAAATAATTCTAATTCATACCGACTCAGAGTAAAAATAAATTCTCTGTGTTCCCTAATTTCTTTTTCTCTCTTCGCTGAATAGCCTACTTTTTCTAATAACTTTTCTGCGCTCATATTGATATTATTTTTTCTAGTTCAGTAATCGTTTGACAAATTGCTTTAAGCTCGTTTTTGTGTCTATCTTCAGATAGTAATAAAGCTCTACTGCTTAACATTATAATCATCATGTTAAAATCAGAATCATCTAAAGTCAGCTTGATTGATAGTACTTCGTCCTCATTGCCTTCATGCTCTAAACTAGCTGCTGTTATCATTGCTAGATTGTCAAGAACTTTATTCTTTAGGCTGTTTACTCTTTTACCTCCAGTTGTTGATAAATGCCTAACGAAAGCCTTTAATGTAGGTACGTCAACGTAGGTCATGCTATTGATATATTTCTGTCTCGTTCCTTTCTTCTAGCCGCTAGGTTTAGGTCATCAACATTGACGGTAGGTTTCTTGTCCGCTATCCTGTTACCTATCTTATTATTTTCCCTCAATAACTGCACTAAAGTATTAGCCGTTTCTTTGTCAATACCGCCGCCACTATCTCTTAAAAATCTTGGTTGTGGAATATTTAGTTGTGGTGTTTGAAAGTTTCTTAAAGAGACGGGAACAGCCGCTAAAGATGCACCGCTTGCGAAACCTACACCGCCGCCTAATTCATTTATTTTTGACGCTACTTGCTTATTCGTTCCCCTAAATGTTCTTATTCGATTATCTGCTAATGAATCTACATTTATTACCGCTTCGCCCTTCTGTGCTTTTATCATCTGTTCGCCTGGTCTTAGTTTGCTATCCGATTTATAGCCACCAGCGCCAACTATACCGCCATCATGAAAAGTTGCGAGTCTTCTTGCAGCAACTACGCCCGTAGCAATTGCAGCTATGATTGCACCGATTGCTAACAGATTGCCAGGGAAGGGTACTTTTGCCCCCTGTGATACTGCTTCTATATTGTTTTGAATAGTTTCAATTTGACTTTGAATAATTCTTTTTTGGGAAAGTAAAGTCTGAACTGCTGTTACTTTTTCCTCTATCTTTAGGGCTGCTTCTCTGGCCCTTGATTCCTCATCGAATATATTTGCAATTGCTCTTGCTGCCCCTGCTGCTGAACTAATCGTATCATCAATAGCTTTTGTTCTTTTGTCCTGCTTTTCTGTTTCTGTGTCTACTGCATCCGCCCTTAGTCCAGCGTTTTTAATAGCGTTCGCAGTAAATTTATCATCTGCTATAATGTCGGGGTCGTCATTGAAATTATTACCAGCGGTCGGTAAAAAATCAATAGGCTGATTTACAGGGTCATTTGCTCTTCTTGCCTGTTCTGCTGCTAGTAGTTCGTCACCAGCTTCTTTTAAGTCCAAAATTGCTGTACGTCGGTCCCGTAACACTTCTAGCAAGCGACCTTCTATTATTTCAGACAATCCTAAAGCTCTTATTCGAGTAGCTAATTCGGTGGCATCTGATTCCCCTAATAATTCATTTGAATTAATCGCAGCATTCGTGAACGATTGTATTACCTCAATTTGCTTATCAAAACTTTTAAGAGAAAGCTGTGCAGTCTCTTCTAATAGCTTTTGTCGCTCTGCTGCTGCAATTGTATCATCCTTGATAATACGCTCATTAATTGACTTTGTATTATCTGCAAAATCAAGTAAAAAGTCTAAATCTCGCTCACGTACATCTTGATTTATTTGGCGGCGCTCCGTGGCGTTTTGGGCTAACGTTAACGTAAGACTTCGCTCTGCTGCTTCGATTGCCTGTAGTGCAGATAGTTGTTCCTCTTCTAGTGCTAATGTATCAACGTTGTTAGCTTGCCTTACCTTGATTTGTTCGTTGAGTAGTCGAAGATTATTTTCTGCAAGTTGTACCTCTGCTCTAGCTCTCTGCTCGGATACCTTTCTGGCTTCCTCATTTGCTTCTATTTGCTTTTGAAATGATAGGGTACTATCTCCAGCGATTTGATTAAGTATTTCTTCCTGAGTAGTTAATGCTTCTACACTTTTTTGTAGCTCAATATTCTCTCTTCTTAATGCCCTTCTTTGGTTAAAAATCTTTGTGCCTGTTGTAATATTTTGTTCCATTTGGTCGGTAAGTTCGCCGAAAGAATCCGCTAAATTATTTTGTTGTGCTTTGTCTAAGCCTGACCCTAATTGTATAAAGCTTTGAGCTGTGTCTTTTGCTAGACTGCCTAATGCGTCAAAATCACCTGTCACCAGCGCCTTAATGGCTTGACCTGTGTTGCCGATTATGTCAAATACTGCTGTGAATCTATTAACTATATTATCGAGTATAGATTGACCTAAATTTTTCAGTCCCGAAATAGGGTCTTTTGTAAATGATAATAGAGACGTAACAGCATCATCTACCACGCCGGCAAATTCTATCCAAGTGACTGACAATATTGAGCTTATTTGCTCCATTAACTTTGCGCCTCGTTCTGTTTGTTTGAATGCTTGAAATACAGCCCCTAAGCCTGCTACAATTAAAGAAATAGCAGCAACAATAGGGTTCTTCGTAACTAATTGTAGTGCAGTATCAAAACCCTCGACTGCTGCCTGAGCTTGCCCACCAAACGCTGTTCCGATTGAATCGGCTAAACCTTCTAATGCAGAACTATAATTTCCTACGTTCCGGCCGTACTGTCCGACCTCTGCGTCGATGTCCTTCAGTAGTGTATCTAATTCCCCGACCCGCTGTAAATCTTTTTCATCAACCACACCTCCCTCGGCTCGGACGTTTTTCACTCTCGTTCTTAGGGTGTTCAGTTCATTAGATAATTTCTTGTATTCTCCAATCGGTTCACTTATCCCTTTAAACTCTTTTGTTAAGTTCTTTTGTTCGGCCGTCAATTGCGACAAAGCTAATTCACTCCTAACAATTTGTGCAGTAACTTTCTTAAAATCGTCTTCGCCTAAATCGGGGTTCTTCAGTTGCTTTTTTAAATCTGATACTTCTTTTTTCGTTCGCTCTATAGCTGCACGTACGTCTGTAGCTGCCGAAGCTAGACGCTTAAAACCTTCTAGGCTATCCGTAGAAATTTCAGTCTTTGCTTTAAATAAAATTGTGCGCTGTTCCAAGATAAAGTTTTAAAAAAGGGGCATCATAAGACACCCCTTCTAATGGATGGAAAAATCAAATCAAATAAATGCAATTTGATTATCTCTCAATGTAAATTCTTTGGCTAAATCCTGCTTTGGGTTTACTGACTTCAAGTAAATCAACACCGCAGCGTCAACCGATTGACTCAATGTCATATCCTTTTCTGCTGCAATATCTTCTAATCTTTGCATCAATTGAGGTGTCAAACCTAGATGATAATCCGCTTTTTTCTCAATGTCGATTTCGTCTCTTACGTCACTTAAAAGAGTCCCTGCATTATACAAGTCCCTGTCATTTTTTGTCATTCCGCCTAAATCCATTTTTATAAAATTTGATTGTTAATAATTACCCTACGAATAAGGGTTTTTGTGTTGATTTCTTCTTTGCAGCTTCTACTATATTTGCTGCTCGCTGCTGGTCTTCTGTATACTGCTGCATTGAAAAATAATTAGTCAATGCGTTATCAATTATACTTTGTACTTTTTGCCTATCTGCAAGCTTTACAGACGTATAGAAAAAGTTTACTTCTGCTTTAACGACATTGCCGTTTTTAATTTCTGTTTTGACCTCGAAAGGCTTTGTTGGATATTTCATTTTTTGATTTTTGAAATAAAAAAAAGGATTAATCTAATACTAGACTAATCCTTGAAAAAACTATTTTGATATAAATCTTTGCCCCTCCTAAGAGAGATATTTTTTTTGTATCAAAATAGTTGAGGAATAGCCTAATGACTAAAGACTAAATATTTTTCTGGGTATTCGTCTTAGAAGTGTGAAAAAAAAACGGTGTGAAAGGTGTGCTATAATATAACTACAAGATACGCTAAATATAAGCCTGTTGCAACAAAAAAGCTTTCAATAAATAAATAACAAAAATCAATTTTGTTAATGCAATAAGGCTGTTATACGAATGTCTCTGCCTTAACATTTCTTAACATCAGCTTACGCTGCTTTTCTCGTCGCTCTATGATTTGAGCGACCTTTTCTAGTCTAGCAAGGTAAGGTGCTATAAAACGATTCCTATTAACATTCGATTCAACGAATAATAAATGACTAGCTACAAATTTCGGCACGTCTACAATAACCGCACAGGTTTATAGGATTAACCTTTTGGGGAATACCTCGACTGTTGAAAAGAAAGTCTTTAGTCCTTTTAGTTGGTCTTCAATTTCTAGTGGTGTGGTTTGGTCCATCTTAATAATTTTGATGGATGTTCTAGGTGTGTATATTATTTATTCGTCTATCGAGAACAAATCAATTACTTCGTCCAATAGAAAATAAACCTTATTTGTATCATGGAACTTATAAGCAGTTAATGCGCCATCCCTTTTCGCTTTTCTTAGTGTTGATTTTGAAATCCCTGTTATGTCCTCAACATCTCTAATGGGTATAGGCATACTAGGTAATTTTATTTTTCTTTCAAGCCTCTCAACCGTTTCTATTAATTTTGATATTAATTCTGTTTGCTTTTGATAGGCTTGTAAAGGGACTTGTACCAAAGTTATAGTATTATTCATTTTCTAATTGTTTATAACAAAATTGAATATTGTTATTTATGCCTGTTCTAATAATCGTTTGATAGTTTGAGGGTAGAACTCTTGTTTCCCTCGACTCGTTTTGATTTTTAAATTATCAGATAATATCTGAGCTATTGCCTTTAAACTCTTACCCTGTGCTCGTAATGCCGATGCTAATTCCCCTGCTGTAACCTTTCGAGCATCACTATTATGAGTTCCTACTGCATATTTGCAGTTACGATGTTTAATCAGTTCAAGCTCTTCAAAGTTTACCGTATATACTTCGCCTTTCTTCTCGAAAATCGGTAAAGACCCAAGAAAGCAATTTTTATTGTGTTCATCGGAAAATGTGATTGTGATTTGTTGCATATATCTGGTCATCATCTAAAAACAAGGAACAAGACCGAAGCCTTGAACCTTGTCGAAATTCAAAAGTATATCTGTCAATTTAATTTTTTCGCCCCTTCCGCTTCTTTCAAGTCCTGTAAGATTTTTTTTGTATGCAGTCTCTCAAGGATGTCAAGCATGAATTCCCCAATTTTCTTTTTATCATCTGGACACGTGACTTGGTCTCTAGTAGGTATCGCTTCTTCTACTATTTGTTTAAAATATGTGTAAGCTTCCTTTGGCTCGTACATATCATTTAAGTAATCATCAATTGAAATATTCATAACTATTATTTTAAATGGTGAATAAATAACAATTTTCTCATTTTCTGTTTAGCATCACAGTCTATTTAGCCCTCTTTTGGTTCGGCGTTTTGGTTGTGGTTTTGCTTCAGTTGTTCTTGTCTTTTTCATTAGTGCTAATACTTCATTCCTTTTGAATCTTACTGAATTTTTCCCTCTGACATAATATCGAGTTAGACTTTTTTCTTTAATGTATGCTTCGATAGTTGAAACACTGACAGATATTAGTTTAGCAGCCATTTTTTTTGACAGATATTCAACTTCTGTTATTTTTTGCGGTATTGGTTTTTGACTATTATTAATCAATGATTCTTTGAATCTTTCCAATTCGCTTGCAATTATTTTTCTAATTATATTCTCTATATCCATAGATAAATATTTATTTGACTTTTTTTAGTAAATCTAATATCGCAGTACAATTTCTATAGTGTCAAATCAAGCCCGAACCATAAAAGATTCGGGCTAATTTCGCTTAATATAGACTAAGCCAATCTTTACAGAATGATCTGCGCATAATGAGTTTACCCTATCTATTTTGAGAAGTCCACACTCGCAGATAGGCAGGGTAAACAATATCTTTAATTTGGGTACTGTACTTTTACCGTACTACTTTTTCTAAATCGTTGTTGTCTAACTTCTCTTATCCTTCCCCTCATCGACTCATGGATTTTTTTATCTTGTTCCCATTTTTCTAGTCGCTCTTTGTACCAATCCAAAATCCCATAATCTTTACATTCTTTGTAGCATCTAGTAAAAGCATTATCCCATAAATCTTGACCCGTCCCATCCAATTTTGAAAATGTCCTCAACATTTCATGTGTCACCCAACGCTTAACCCTCCAGAGGATATTGGGCTTCTTTGTCGTTGGAAGTCGCTCTACCTCAATAGCATCAAAGTACGGGTAAAAGCAAGGCTGTATTTTTTCACGCCTTGATTTGTTTGGACTCCCCGTAACAGGAATTAAGACATATAGTTTTTGCATCTGAGATTTCATAATACCAGCTAAATATTTGCTATCTTCTAACCTTGTCCAATCAAAGTCCTTTATTGTTCTGATAGCTTTAGTTTTTAAAGTTATTTCTAGCCTTTCGACTTCTTCTGCATCCAGCCCATTTTTAATCCAGAAGTCTTTGATATAGGTTTTATTTTTGTCACCACTCGCAAGTTCTGTGGTTTTATTGTAAATCCTACAAAATTTGTCACTACTTCTACTTCCTATATAGCCACCTTGCATAGTACAATCAGATTTGTACTCAACAGCCATTTTTGCTTTTCCTAATTTCAAATACTTTCCGTGCAGCAAATCTGTAAAATCCTTTAAAAAATCACCTCCATCTACTGCTATATCTAATCGAGATATATTCTTGATGGTAGCATTCATTTTTTCTAAAGCATATAACAAGCAAGTAATGAAACCCGTCCTGTATAGCCAGTAATTTTCTACTTTTATTGTCGAAAGATTAGCATCAATGATAGATGACCTTGGACAAGTAGAAATTTGTAGAAATGGTTCGTCGTTTAATAGCAACTGATAACAGTGCTTAAAATCCTTTATTCCATTCTCTTTTGCCCCTCCTTCTTTAGCTAGTAAAATGTCCTCTCCAAAACTGATAGTTTTTGGTGGATTTTCGGTTTCATTTACTAGCAATGGGGACAGGATAGAAAATTGAAACCAATCTAAGGAAATTGTCAGTTTTTTGGGCTTATGAGTGAATTTTTGACCCCCCTTATAGTTATAGGGGGTCAAAAATTCAGTACGTTTACTGTTAGAAATATTTTTGTTATCTGATAAACCTTTGTTAATCAGTTTTTTAGACTCATTTTTTGATACTTTTTTATGTTGATTTTTTTTGCTCACTAAATTGTCATGGAAAATGAAGGTGAAAATTGATAGATTTAAGCTAGAAATAGTGTCTTTATTTATCCTTTTTGACTCTACCTCGCTTTAATTCCTTTCCATTGTTTTTTTCCCAATTTTCCTGCCTACATCTTGTCGAGCAGTACACCTTTTTTTTGTTCTTGTATTGGAAGGAATTACCACAATTCAAGCAATTTTTTTCACCGACGATTTGACCAGATATAACTACCTTTTTTTGCTCGGACGATAAATCGTCTAAAGACAAGGTTTGCACGTCTTTTTCATCTTCGCTAGAAGTATCGTCCATTTCCACCGTAGCCACTATATTTTCTCCAATACTATAGTTCTTTGAGAAATCCGTATTTTCAATGTTGAACAAATTATGATAATCATACTTTTTAGGCCGTTGGAAATAGTCGGGTTGGTCAACTAGATTTGAATCATCAATTGGGGTAGAAGGAGCTATTCCTACAAAGCTGAATGCTCTCTTTTGAACATACCATTTCTTAGCTAGTTCGTAGAAGACATTGAAGAGGCGATTATTTAGCCCAACACAAAATACCCCCCATAGACTTGGTGGCAGTTCCGACTCTTCGTAATTAATAGCAATACCTGCACCTTTACGGAATACCTCAACTATCACAATGCAGACTAAGGCTACAACTATCATTATGCCCACTATGTTAGAAAATAAACTGCCCCAAAAATCAGCATTATCCTTCTCTGCTCGGTGATTGTCGTTAAATGCCTTTTTTGCGTCTTTTACTGCGGTCTGGTGAATTTCATTAGCTTTTGTCAGTTCGGTAGCCATATTAGCTTCTATTGTGCTAATTTTAGTATTATGAGATAAGGTTAGATTATTTAGTGCCGTTTGTTTGTCTATGACCAAATTATTTTTGATACCCGTCTGTTTGTCCTGATGAGATTTAGCCCATTTGACCCCATTGGCTGTATTATTGGCATGAATAGCTATTTGACTTTGTACGGCTGAAATTTTACTATCATATTCTTTTTCTCTTGCATTATAATTAGTCGTGTAAGCCGTTGTGAGGGTAGATATTTGTTTATCATACTTAGTATTGATTTTATTTGTGTTTTGGTCGTAACGTTGGACTAAATATCCGTCATCAAAAGTTTTCGCCACTTCTACGGAATTAACAAAAGTCTTATTTACTCCTTTTGTGGATAGGTCGAAGCTCAACCAGAATAAACTCATTGTGACCAATAGAATAGGAATACCCAACAACCAGTACCATTTATTTTCAAACTTTTTCCAAATCAATTGCCTGGTACATACCTGCGCACCTTTACGTCCTCCTAATTCAATCGCTGCACATATCAGAACAATAGCTGCTAATGTCATCGGAATAGATACCCATTTTGTTAGTGATTCAAATTTAGTTTGACAAATGAACCAAACTGTTACTGCTTGGGTTAAGGCACTAATTATCTGCGCCAATTTGCCCGTTGAATCAATTGCAGGTATGACAGGGTAGAACAAGTTCCTAAAATTTATATCTGTAGCTTTCTCAAAAATTAGTTTCAAATCAATTCGTTTTTGCATATTATTGTCTTAATTGTGTTATACAATTGCCCTTATCAGTATTCATTTTGCCGTGAACTGGTAAGGGTTTTTTATTGGTAGGGTAGGGTATGAACCCCACCCATTTTATGTTATGCCGCAAGGGCTGTATTTACTAAGTGACTAATACTCAAAGTATCTTCTATTTTTAAAAATTTCTCTGGTAGAAAGCTTCTGAATCCTCCATCCGTTATGCTCCAAAAGGTAACTTTATGAGACTTCTTTTTTCTTTTCTTAGAACCTCCTTTTCTCTCTGGCATAAATGCAGGATTTAAAGTTGCTAATCTTTCCGTTTCTGTTCCATCTGCTTTAGTGAATGTGATTCTTAGAATATTTTTCTTTAATCTTTCCTTTAGTCTAAAAATTGACCACGCTAGTTTTTGACATTCACTCCATACAAGTTTAGTGTTATTCTTAATTGAGTGAGCGAAAGAAAGAATTGCTGAACGATTGATTTTGTCTGAATTTTTCATAGGAGATATAGTTTTAATGATTGATAATGCAAACATAGTTAACTATATTATCATTTCCTAATATTTTTGCAAATAAAGTTTACTTTATTATCATTTTTAGTTTAATTTTGACTAAAAAATCAAATATGGGTACTTCAAAAAGAATGAAGGTTTATATTTTACTCAATGAAAAGGGATTCATTGGTGTATGGTCAAACCTTAAAAAATTAGTTGATACAATGAAAGAGAAAACCGCTTTCGTATCTTATTCCAAATTGTCTAAAATGCCTAAAGATGATAACCTATTAATATTTGAAGGTAAAGACGGAGTTTCTTATAAAATTCACATTGAAATAGTTAAATAGGGTAGCCACTTTTTCATTACTGACTGCCTTATTTTATACTTTATCTTGACCCGTATAAATTTTGTTATGAATTTAGGGCAAGTATCGTAAGTTGTCCTTTTATGCTCTTAATCCAACCTTATTTACGGTTATCTTATCCGTTCTTAGCTTCAATAGCGATTGCCATTTTATCAACACTCTCGCAAGTATAGAGCGTCTTACCGCCTACCTTTACGGCTTCAATCAATCCATTATTTTTATGCTTGTATCTCGTTGGAGGGGAACACCGTAAAATCTTATCTACTTCTTTTCCTGTATAGTATTTTTTCTTTACTACACTTTCCTTTTCCTTTTTGGAAGATTGTTCTTTTAAGTCAAGTAGCAGATTTTCAATACTGTTTAATCTTCCATTTATAAATTCAAATGGATTTAGAATTGTCTCATTCATTTGTCGAATATTTTGTTAATTAATCTTAACACAAAGATATTCGGCATAACTATTTTAAAAAGAAAGAAGGGGTTATAACCCCCGTTATCGACTATCAAAAGATTAATTTTCTAACCAGAATTTAATTTGACACCTTGATTTGACAATTTTAAATTCCTTTTCGGCTTCATTCTTAGCCATTATGTGATTTGTCAATTTCTTAATAACAAAGACGAAATCTTTGTAACTACTTTTATCCAACTTTTTGAGTCTATTTTTTCTATTTTTGACAGAATTTTTTGATTTTTCGCCTTCTGAAAAATAATCGGCAAGCCCCTTATATGCGAAACCAAATTTCTTTTCTAAAATTTTACTGGCATGTTCAACATGACCATTGTTCAAGGTTATTTCCTCTTTATTAGAACCTATATTAATAACCACTAAATTATCATTATTTGAAATATATATATAGTAACACCACAAAGCTACTCTCCGTCTAGTCCATCCTGTAGTTTCATTAATTGACTTATCTTGATTAAATACATAAATAGCAGTTTCATCTTCTTTTATAGCTATCTGTTCATCAAAGAATTTTACTACTAAATCTACGTAATGAGTATTAATAAAAATATCTAAACTAATTTTACATATTGCTGATAGTAGTTTCATTTCATAATTTTCACTAAATCCAGATTCGTATAATAATTCATAAATTAGGTGTTCTTCGACGTTATTAATTGTATCAAAAAATAATAATTCTTTCTCATTTTCATACTTTCTAAATATATCCAGTTCATATAAGTAGCTCTTATTACCCTTAGAAGAAAAAAAGTGTTTTTTTTGTTCTAACCAAAAAGAATTAGTTATATCTGATAAGTATTCTTTTTCTATTAAAATTTGGTCTTGAAAATCTCTGAATTTTAACTCCGCTTTATCTTCTGCATGGTTTATTACTTTTTTATAAAGCTTTTTTTTCCATTTGTTTGTTGGTTTTAATTTTTGTGTAGATGTAATAAGTTCGTTATCCCTTTCTAATAATTCAGCATGGGTAGTATCAATTTCATAAACCCCTACACTTAATAATTTTTTCTTTACTATTCTACTTTGTTTTTCTTTTAAGTCATTGATTCTTGTTAATTCACCTTCTAATTTAGATAGCAAATACTTTAGAAAACATATTTCGATAGCAGAGCAAAATATTTCTGAAAACTCATTAAATTCAAAATGTGCTAAACTTATAAAATGAGATTGCAACTCCCCATCTTTATATTTTTCTAGTTTGTTCTCAATTATATTTCTTGCTTTTTTCTTATGCTTTTTTCTGATTTTATAAAAACTGTGATATTCAGTAAGTACCTTAATTTTAATAATTCTTTTGTCATCTTCTTTAATTTCATAACTACAATTATTAAAAAAATTATTCTTTTTTAAACTATCTAATTTAGATAGAAGCGCATTTGGTAAACCAAGACTTTCAATATTCTTTTCCAAGCTGTAAAATTGATTTGGAATGAATAAATTATTATTATCATATCTATCAAAATTCAGCAAATCAAAAATAAACAAATCTAAAATTGCACTCTCTTTTGTCTTCAAATAAGATTGCATTTTATCACTAAAAAAATAAGAACTCATTTAGCAATTTTCAATGGAGAACGATTAAAATAATTATGCCCGGATAAAATGTCTGCGGTTTCCTCCTTCGTCACTTTGATATAGGTCAATAGGCGTTTTACATCCGAGTGACCAGATATTTTGGTAAT
>CAZXYA010000249.1:0-12429 GCA_964644655.1 uncultured Saprospiraceae bacterium
TTGCGAATGTTTTTGTGAAATACGGAGATAGGGTTTTATTGGATAGTGTCAACTTTGTGATACAAAATTCGGATAAAGTAGGCTTAGTCGGACGAAACGGTGCGGGTAAATCGACTTTATTAAAAATCATGGCGGGAGAGATTTCGCCACATGGTGGCAATGTGACGATGCCTAAAGAAAGCACACTTGGTTTTTTGCATCAAGAAATGTTTTTGCCAAAAGGCAAGACTGTTTTACAAGAAACCTTAACCGCTTTTAATGAAGCAGTAGAAATAGAGAAAAGGATTGAGTCCATTAATCAAGAAATGGCAGAGCGCACCGATTATGAAAGTGATGCTTATGCTAAATTGATTGAAGATTTTTCGGAATTAAATGACCGATTTGCTTTTTTGGGAGGAACGACAATGATTGCCGATGCAGAACGAATTTTAAAAGGCTTGGGTTTTAAACACTCGGATTTAGCCCGATTAACGGATGAGTTTAGTGGGGGCTGGAAAATGCGGATTGAATTAGCTAAATTACTATTACAAAAACCAGATTATTTACTACTGGATGAGCCGACTAATCATTTGGATATTGAATCTATTATTTGGTTAGAACATTTTTTAAAAACCTACCCTAGTGCAGTCATTACCATTTCGCACGATAAACAATTTTTAGATACCGTTACCAAAAGAACCATTGAAGTAGAACTCGGAAATATTTTTGAGTATAAAGCTTCTTATAGTAAGTTCACTCAATTGCGCCAAGAACGTCGAGAAAAGCTAAAAGCAACTTTCCAAAATCAACAAAAAGTCATTGCTGAAAAAGAAAGAACCATTGCTCGTTTCATGGCAAAAGCCACTAAAACGAAGATGGCACAATCCATGCAAAAGGCGTTGGATAAAATGGAAAGAGTGGAAATTGATAGTGAAGATACCGCAGCGATGAATTTGCGTTTTCCTTCTGCGCCTCGCTCTGGGCAAATTGTGGTGGATGGACAAAATGTTATAAAAAACTATGGCTCGCTAGAAGTCCTAGAAGGAGTTGATATTAAACTAGATCGTGGAGATAGAGTCGCTTTTGTAGGCCAAAACGGACAAGGAAAAACTACTTTAGCTAAAATTTTAATCAATAAATTACCTACTACTGCTGGAGAGATTATCCTTGGGCATAATGTATCTGTAGGCTATTATGCGCAAGACCAATCGGATACGTTGTATCCTAACTCAACCCTGATAGAAACAATGGAAAACGCCTCTCCCCCTGAGATGCGGACGAAATTGCGAAATATTCTAGGCGCATTTATGTTTAGTGGAGAAGATGCGGATAAAAAAGTATCGGTACTCTCTGGTGGAGAACGAGCAAGATTGGCTTTAGCTTGTATGTTATTACGGCCTTTCAATTTATTGGTACTGGATGAGCCGACCAATCACTTGGACATGATTTCTAAAGATGTCCTCAAGCAAGCTTTGATCAATTACGATGGCACTTTAATTGTCGTTTCACATGATAGAGATTTTCTAGGTGGCTTGACAAATAGAACCATTGAATTTAGAGATAAACAATTATTCGACCATATTGGAGATGTCAATGCCTTTTTAGAAAAGCGGGAAATGGAGAATATGCGGCAAGTAGAATTAGAAAAAAGTAAATCTAAAGCAGCTCCAAAAAAAATAGTCACACAAGCATCAACTGCAGAAAAAAGAGAATTGACTTACGAGGAAAAAAAGGAACGCAAAAGCCTTCAGCGAAAAGCTCAAAATGCGGAAAATAAAATCAGTCAAATAGAAAATAAAATTGAGCAATTAGAAGCCGAAATGGGCAAAACTGATTTTTATGGCAGCGACCGTGAACAAAAAATCATGACAGAATATGAAGCTAAAAAAATCGAATTAGATACGACTATGGAGGTTTGGGAGGAAGCAGTAATGATTTTGGAAGAGTTTGACGAAAAGCATTAAGATGACATTATGTTAATTTCAAAAAAGACAGCAGGTACAAAAAAAGAAGATATTATCCTATTTGTCCATGGTGCTTAGCATGGCGCATCGATTATTAAATGGTTAGAGCAAAGCGGGACTTACTAAAGTCACTAGTGTTGCTATTTCTTGTATCGAATTATTTTTTTTCATGCTATTCCTTTTCAATAGATTGAATCAAATTTGCATAAATAGGATTACTCATTAATAATTCCCGATTGCCTAAAACCACCAAGTGTTTTCTGGCGCGAGTCAAAGCAACATTTAACTTTCTATCTACGCCTTCCTCAGACATGGAAACTAAGGCATCAATTTGCGCAAAATTATTGGTACAAAGCGAAATTAAAATAATGTCTCTAGCGCCACCTTGATAGCGTTCGACGGTATCAATTGTTAAACTTTCTACCTCAATATTTTCGGCTAATAGTTGCTGTCTAATTTGCGCAATTTGCGCTCGATAAGGGGTGATGATACCAATACTATTCACCGTCATTTCCAACTTATTCTTTTTATAAATTTTTTGGAAACTCTGGATAAGTTCTAACAATTTTAAAGCTTCATATTGATTGGTTTTATGTGTTTTGCTACGTTCGTCTACGGTTGTCTCTAGATAAACGACTCTTTGCTTGCAGAGTAAATGTTCCAAAAAAGTAGGGTCATCAGGTAAGTCATATTTCAATGGCACTAACTGACTTTTGTGATAAGGAATAGAGTCAGGTAGAATTTTTAAATTTTTATTATAAAAAAATTCATTGGGAAAGTGCATAATTTCCTGATGCATTCGTCCTTGGTGACTTAGTTGTGCATGCGCCCAATGCCACCCGTTTCTTAGGCATTGTTTATAAATTCGTTCAAAAAAAGAATCTCTTAAATTAAACATGCCTAGCTTATTCAGTTCTTCATCTGCGACTTTCGATTCTTCGGAACTTTGCTGTACTACAGCGGGTAGTTGTTGATGATCGCCAATCAACACAAATCGCTTAAAGTGAGATAATAAACCGACCAAATAAGGTTCTAGTAATTGAGAGGCTTCATCAATAATGACTTGGTGAAAAGTTTTTAATTTTAAAATAGCTTTTTTCCCAGAAATGCCATTGACGGTCCCTACAAAAATGCGATGATTCAATAACAAAGCCTTTAAGTCTTTTCTATTTTTAATCGGCTTTAGTTTATGGGCTAATAACTGTTTCCTAAATTTTTCATTAGTGGAAAAACGAGAACCTATTCGAATATAATCTCCTTTTATACTTTCATCAATTTGCTCTATGGCTTCACAAATTTCATCTACCGCCCGATTAGTGTATGCCATCAGTAAAATGTTCTGGTCGGTTTCTTGCCATAAATATTTGACCACATGCTTGAGCATCATGCTCGTTTTGCCTGTCCCTGGTGGTCCCCACAACAAAAAATAATCTCTAGCATTGATTATTTTTTTATAAATTTCTTGTTGTTCTACCGTCAATTCGCTTGGTGCAACTAGCTCTTTTTGCTCAGGCATTCGAGGCGGATTCTGCCCTAATAACATCGCTCTTTTTGCGGTAGATACTTCCGCAAAAGCAAATAAACCTCGATATAAATTAGTATAGCCACTATCCATTAAATCATGCTCCAAATTCCAAAAAATATCCTCTTCAAATAAGGTGGTATTAAATTGTTTGGAACGCAGGCGAACGATTACTTTTTCATTATCAATTTCAATAATGGTACATTTGAAAACTTGATCTTGCAGCGGCGTATCATCGGGTTGCCGATAAGGATATAAAACGGCTATGTCTCCCCGTCTAAAATTGGCCAAGTTATTGGTGCTTTCCGTTTTAGCAAAAATTAAAAATGGATCTTCGTCTTTACCTTTAAAATTGGTTAATTTCAAACAACTAATAATATTAAAATTATCTTCTTTTTCTTTATAAGTATCTAACCAGATGGCAGCTTGCCCATTTCGTTTGGTCGAACCATGCATCCCCATTTTTGCCATTCGATGTTCTCTGGCAATAAAGCTGGTAAAAAGGGTAAAATACTTTCTTTCCAAAACACTTAGTTCATAAAAAGTCTTGGAAAATGCTGTTAAATCGCGCTTGATAAAGCCCGAAATTTGTGGAAACCTATCTGGATGTAGATGTCTTAATAAAGGAGGATTGACCAAATCTCCATCTTTCAAATTAATCAAACCTTGCTCGATGGCTACCAACTGATTTCTTACTTGTATCGCCTCATATTGCTGTGCTTTTATGGTTGGTGCAAAACGCAAAGGGCGATTATCCAAACCAGAATAAAGGATGTAATTGGTCGGCATAACTTTGCCATAAGCGGACCGAATTAATAAATCATATAATAAGGTTTGGGTATAATGATTATGACTAATACCATAGCGATTCGGTTTATAGGCCTTACCACTTTTTAGTTCGACAATTCCTGCTTCTTTTTCTTTTTCTGTATTATTTTGATAGAAAACATCTAATCTTCCTTGCAGGCCAAATTTTTCAGAATAGAAAGAAGGTTCGATATAACATTTTTCTTTTTGGATGCCTTGTTTTTCAAATTGCTCCAAGACCATTTGCTTTAGCGTCGTATAATGCTTTTGCGACTTGCCATGAATTTCCATCACTTGTTTGTTGTCAAACAAGGTAAAGGCTAGTGGATTTAATTGAAAAACATGAGAAAATAATTCTTTAAAGGTAATCTCAGGATTGGTCATCAACTCGTCCAAAAAATAATTGGCGATGTTTCCCAGCATCAATGGGACACTCGTTTCAAAAGGCGTAAATCTTTTTAATAAATGCAATAATGCTTCCGTACCTGTATCCTTAAAACATTCGGCAACCGCTGTTACATCAATTAAATAATCGGGTTCAATCACAAAGCCTTTTGGTCGATAAATCCCTGCTTTATCAATCTCTACATCCAATAAATTCATCATTACGGGGAATTCAAATCCTCTTTTTAAGGCACGAATCGTTGGGTTGAAATTTTCGTTTCGTTCGGGAATACTGTACTGAATGCGAATTTCTTCTCCCACTCCACTTTGGTCTTGGGCAATGATTTGATTATTGGTTGCATCGTCCGCTAAAGCAACAATTCTAACTTTCGTTCTAAACTCTTTTACTTCAACGGGTGCCGTCTTATAAAACCCTTTTGGCGGTAATATTTTTTGAATGTCAGCAGGAATAGCTATCTCAAAAAGTGCGGCTATGCTCTCACTCACCGCTTTCAAGCCCAAGGGATAATAGACGTTTTGCAAGTCCGCTGCTGTAATCTTTTTGGACCGAAAGACTTGTTGCCCTTTTATCCGAAAATGGTGAATAAAAAAACGGGTCTGCTTGCTAATTTGAAAGCGTTGACTGGCAAAGGAAATGCGAGCAAAAAGGGTGGTAAATAATACTTTTTCGTCTCTAGTAGCTTCCACAAAAGATAGGCTCAATAGTCGGTATAATGCCTCTACTCGTTCTGTAATGCTTAGGGTCGAATTATTTGTAATTTTTTGTAGTTCTTTGAATAGTAAGGTGCCGACTTGTTGATTTCTCATAGGGTTACCAGTTGTCAGTTATCGGTTGTCAGTTGTGGTAACTGATAACCGACAACTGACAACTGACAACTGTATTACTTCTTTTCTAAAAATTCATCCGTAAAATGCGCTATTCTTTTCGGCTGTGCAAATTTTTGTTGATTATAAGTTGTAGATTCTCCTTTTGGTATAGACAAGGACTTCCAATTTTCGCCAGCAATCATTCGACCAATAAATACAATTTGACCAACATGATAAGCATAATGGACTAATTGTCGATTAATGGCTTCGGTAACGGTATGTCCCATATTTCTGATGTAAACCGTTTCTGCCATTTGCTTGGCTGCTAATGGATTAATATTATCAAAAAGACATTGCCAGCCTGCTTCCCATTTCTCTAATAATGCTGCTTTGGTTTTAATGGTTGCTTCAAATTCTCCATCTCTATCTCGGAAATCTTTTTCACCATCTGTATTGAGAAAATCCGTCCAACGAGATAGCATATTTCCCCATAAATGCTTGACGATGATGGCAATGCTATTGCTCTCTGGATTGTATTGCCAAAATAAATCTTCTTCTGAAATTTGAGCAAAAGTCCAATCGCCTAATTGTTTGTAATAGGCAAATTGTTTTTTGACACTTTCTAGGTATTTGGTGTCCATATTTTGAAGGTTTAGAGGTGGCAAATCTATTGAATAATTAATCGTTTACTAATTTGCTGATTAGCTCGCAATAAAGAAACCGTATAAACACCTGGGGAAAAATTGCCCACATTCTCTGTAATGATAGGCGTAGCAAATCGAGGGGGTGTAATGGTTCGTTCTAAGATAATTTGCCCTAAGGAATTGGAAATCACGAATTGGTAAGGTTCAAAATCAGTTGTTTCAAAGGTAATGGTAATTGCACCATTAGCTGGATTGGGAGATAGATTCATAATATCCAATTTTTCGCCTTCAGACGTGCCACAATAAATTTGTAAATTAGTCATAGCATTGAATACATTCAATCTCCCTCCCGATACAGTTACATCTTCCAAATCTCTAATTGGGTCAGCGCCTACTAGTAAAATATTTTTCAAAAAAGAAGCGGTTTGTCTTGGATTATTCATGGCATCATCCGCTAATCGACCACAAGGTAAGGCATACATTAAACCAATGGCGCCCGTTACATGTGGGGTAGCAAAAGAAGTTCCAGAAAATTCCCCATATTCTTGATCTCTATCCGTTGCTCGGATACTTTCTCCTGGTGCACCAAGATCTATAGAAACTCGACCAAAACCACCATCTCTAGCTTTTTCATCTGTTCTATCAGTAGAAGTGACGCCAATGAAAAAATCACTCGTACAATTGGTCGGTGTATCTCCGACTATTTCTACATCAACATCATTATTTGGTCCTGCCCCAACAGATAAGATGCCAACTTCTCCCATTAAATTATACATTTCACATAACTCAACACCCATAAAGAGTTCTTCTGGTCGAGTATTATCCCAACCAAAAGAATTATTATTGGCGACGACAAAAGCGCCTTCTTCCCCATTGGTTTCATTATATCTTTTACGGAGATTGTATAAATATTCATAAGCCTCAATAACTTCGCTAGATAAATCTACGCCAGATAAAAAGAGAATTTCAGCATCCCAATTAATACCTGCCATGCCTATATCATTATTTGTTCTAGCTCCAATAATACCACTTACCTGTGTACCATGACTTAGGACTGGATGGTTGTCCGTCAAATCATCTAAATTTAAGCCAAAAAAATCATCGACATAGCTATTACCATCATCATCTCTGCCATTATTGGGAATCTCCGCTTCATTTCGCCAAATGTTTTCTAAAATATCAGGATGGTCTAATTCAATACCTTTTTCTAAAACAGCAATGACAATTTGATCTCCATTGGCTGTTAATCCACCTGTTGTTTCACTCCATACTTGAGGTAATTGAATGCGTTCTAAATTCCATTGGCCGTCGAAAAATTCATCATTAGGTGTCGTATTTCTATAGGTCAAAGGCGTATCATAACCAATGCTTAGTACTTCTCGATTCTTTTGCAAATGATTAATCAACGAGTTTCCTGCTCTTTGATTACCTGTATATTCAATACTGTAAAGATTAAGTAATTTAGAGACTTGCCGTTTAATGGTAAATTGAATATTTGATTTATTAAAGGACTGATATCGATCTACAAAATCATAGGCATCAACATTATCTTGGAAACGAATCAAAATATTAGAAGTAGGCAGAGTTTGCCCAAATAGTAAAATAGGGGCACATAGCACAATAATGAAAATAAAGTAATGCTTCATTTTTCTTTTAAATTAGTTTGTTCTGTGTAGATAAAAAAGGAGAGGATTGGAGTGGTGGCAAATTACAAATTTTCAAACTCACAATCCATAGCTAATTCAATAGTGTCTTGAATAATGCCTGTTTATTTTTGGAAAGGTAATCTTCAGAACAAAGAAAAACGCTTTAGTGAAGGAGACTAAAGCGTTTTTCTTTTTACTAGGGGTTGAAAAATCATAAATCATAAATCTGAAATCATACCTGCCTGCCGGTAGGCAGGCAGGTATGATTTCAGATTTATGATTTTTGCTCACTCAAAAATCAAGGGGATTTTATTCTCAATTCTGAACAGCCTAGCTTGGAGCATTTTTAAGATCTCTAAGTGTCCATTATATCGAATCATAGTAGACAGCTCTCTAGCCTTATTTTTTCGTATCTACAGACACATTAAAACTCGTTTTTAAATTTTCCCACATAAAACTAACTACGCCTATATTTTCATCATTATCACCTACTTCAAAAGCCATTTGCTCTACTAACGCTTGTGTTTTTCCTGTTTTAGTGGAAATTCTTAAAGCATCTTGACTTTTATCATAACTATAAGCGCCCCATTGGTTGGCCTCCTTGTTGAAAATGATGGTCCAATCACCATCTGTTGGGATGGTAAATAGGGCATATTTACCCGCTGCTAATTTTTCTCCATTGATGAATACATCTTGATTGACTTCAAAAGTAGTCGCACTATTGGCACCTGTTCGCCAAACCTTTCCGAAAGGGACTAACTTCCCCCAAACGGTTCTACCTTTAACAGAAGGGGCATTATAATTAATATCAATTGTTAAATCTCCAATCGTATGGGCTGCGTTAACTGGTGGACTTTTAGGCTTTCCATTTTTTTGTGCAGTCGCCGTAAAAGCTACACTAAGCATTAAAATGGCTGCAACTAAAAATCGAGTAAAAGAAAGGGATTTCATAATTAGTATATTTTAATTTTATAAAATGAAAAATAGTTTGCTTTAAAAGACTATTATTTAACTCTTAAGATGCTTGCTAGTTCATATTTTATCGTCTATTTATTGACATTTTTGATAAAAAAGATTAGCGATGAAATGATGAAGCTATTTTTTACTTGTTAAGTACTTAACTGCTTTCCTGTTTTAGTAAAACAATACTCCCTTTCACAATCAACCATTGCGCCAAAATGTAAGTCGTCATAATGGCTAGACGAGGAAAAGGAATAAAGATGTCTTCTTTTTTAAACTGATTCAAACCAATTAAAGTGTCTGAGCACATAAATAATAGTACACCGATTATTAATAAAATAAAAGTAGAAGCAGGGATTGTCTGATATAGGTTGGTGCAACTTAACACCATTAGCGTAATAACCGTACTATAAACCAAGACAGGAACTTTGAAAGCAGTAGGTAAATCAGGTAAGAGAAAAAGAGAATTGCCTACTAAAAAAGCTAAAAACAATAAGCCTACCCAAGGCTGTTTTCGGACAAATCCTTTGCCGTTAGCATATTTCCAAAAAGCGATAAAGTATAATAACTGGGTAATTAGAAAACTTCCTAAACCCAATAAAAACAATTGTTGGCTCCTTGTCCCTGTTTCTCGGAACATTAGAAAAGTATCCCCTAAAAATGAAAAGAATAGTCCAATTAAAATAAATCGTTCATAAAAATTGTCGCCAGATTTATTGAAATAAAAATGAATGCCTAAAAAAATCATTAATAAGGGCTTGGTTATATATATTAGCGAGATATTCTGTACTGCTTCGGCATAAAGATTGAGGACAGCGTCTATAAAAAATAGGGTTTGCCAAATATTTTTTTGGTCGAACATTTTTGTGAGATGAGAGATGAGAGATGAGAGAGCAGAGATTAGAGATGCTCTGTACTAAAAATGATAATCCTTTCAAAGCTAGGAAAAACTATCCATAATTCAACATTTTATCTTTCATCTCTACTCTTTATTCTTCAAAATCTAAACGAAAAATTCAACATAATGAAAAAATTATTACCATTCTTCTTCACTCTCTTTCCTGTCGTACTTTTTGGACAAAATAATCTTAAAGCCTTAGTCGGCGGCACTTTAATTGATGGCTTTGGCGGCACACCAATTAGAAATAGCATCATTAATTTTTTTTCTGATTGTCTATTGTTCCACAATAACCAGCAACTCAACAAATTAAAATAGCCATATCAGCGTAATATCCGTAAAATAATTTTGTTTAATCTTTTAGGTAGTTTTATTAAACAATAGGAACAAAAGCGTGTTTAACCCCTAGCTATTACTAACTCTATTAAATTCATTTTAAAATAAGGATAATAAAGTGGCGATTTATTCCATAAAAGATTTAGAAAAACTATCGGGTATCAAAGCGCATACGATTCGTATTTGGGAGCAGCGTTACGATATTATCCAACCGGGTCGTACACAGACCAATATTCGTTATTATACAGATGATAATTTAAAGCTATTATTAAATATTGCCTTATTAAATAAGAATGGTATTAAGATTTCCAAAATTGCTAAAATGCAGGCTGAGGAAATTTTAGAAAAAGTAGCTGCTATCTCAGAAGTCAATTTTGAAAATGATATCCAATTAGATGCATTAACGCTATCCATGATAGAAATGGATGAGTATAAATTTGACCGTATTATCTCGACTAATATTCAGCAATTGGGTTTTGAACGAACCATGATCGAAGTCATCTATCCTTTTTTAGATAAACTAGGCTTATTATGGCTAACGGGGTCTATTAATCCTGTGCAAGAAAATTTTATGAGTTATCTAATTCGCCAAAAAATTATTTCGGCAATTAATAATGAACCCATTGCACAAGGAAAAGACATTCCAAAATTTTTGATTTATTTACCAGAAGGAGAAAGCCAAGAATTGAGTTTGTTGTTTATGCATTATCTATTAAAATCTAGAAAATTTAAAGTAATTTACATAGGCAATTACATTTCATTAACAGATTTAAAAGATGCTTACCAAATACATAAACCCGAATTCATTTATGCTATTATTTCAGAGACTTTTACCAAACCTCATATAAAGGACTATGTAGCTACCTTGAAAAATACTTTTTCTACATCTACTCTTTTGTTATCTGGCTATCAAGTCATTAGTCAAAATGTTACTTCTGAAGGAAATTGCAAGGTCTTGCCTAACCTAGAAGCAACAATCGCTTTTTTAAATGAATTGAATCGAAAATAATCCTGTTTGCCTATTATTTTATATTGATTTATCCCTTTTTTCTTACCTATCTTTAGCAAACTCTTTACTTTTACACATTTTATTATATCATCATTAAATAATCAAACAATGAAAGCTACTATTCATTTAGTATCATTTTTCTTTTTATGCTTATTAGTGGCTTGTGGAGGCCCTGAAGGTAAAAAGGTAGAAGCAACAGATGCCAAGACACCAGCACCTGAGGTAAAAGCACCAAGAGCTAGTAATGCCGACAGTGACATCGCTAACTATAATTTGAATAAAGGAACTTTGACTTGGACAGGATCTAAGTTAGCGGGAAGTGCTCATACTGGAACAATTAGCGTTATCCTAGGAGATCTTCGGGCAAATGGAGATAATATTCTTGGTGGGCAATTTGTCGTTGATATGAATTCTATCACCAATACAGATTTAGAAGCGGGAAAAGGCAAAGAAAAATTAGAAGGGCACTTAAAAAATGCTGATTTTTTTGATGTAGCTGCCCATCCTAGAGCTACTTTTCTGATTACTGGTTCAACATCAGCAACAGAAAGCGCAGATGCAACCCATACCGTTACTGGAAATTTAACAATTAAAGGTATTACTAAAGGTGTTTCTATTCCTGTAAACGTAGCAGTAGTAGAAAATAAATTAACAGTTGTTAGCCCAGCATTTGTTATTGATAGAACACAATGGGGCATTCAATATGGTTCTAGTTCTATTGCTGGTTTAGCAAAAGATAAAATTATCAATAATGATATTGCATTGGTGCTAAACTTGGAAGCTACGGCTAATGCGCCAGTACAGTAGTGTTTAGACTGAAATAAATTGCCTAGAAAGCGCTTTCAGAACTTGACGTTCTGAAAGCGCTTCTAATAAACATTATACTCCTTTCTATTTATTTCTCTTCGCTATACTTCAAAAACGCTGGGTTCTATATTTTAACATCCTTTGCCATTTCACTTCATTCAAATCAAAAAATAGGATTTACTGATCTTCATCAAAAGATGGGATAGTGGATAAATCATAAATTTCATCAAATCAAGAGAAATATATCCGTAGGAACTAGCCTGTGGTGTTACTTCTGACAGTATATCAATCCCTTCCCATTATCAAAACAACGAACTCCAAATGATAACCAGTCTAGGTCTAATTCTGTTTGCAATTCTTTTCCTCCATGAGTATATGCCTGCTGAAAATCACTAGCTTCTCTATGCAGGCTACCCATTGGGTAATAAGAATAATCTTCTAAAGACTGAGCTATTCCACTATCATTATCTTTAAATAAAGAACGAGAGTTATTCAAATTATCAGTAATATAATATTCTCGTTCACTACCAGAACCATTATATTTCACCCGCCCCTCCGCAAAATAAATCGCTTCTAAATTCGATTCAAAGTACTCAATCCCCGAACAATACTCCCGAACCTGCACCACATCATTAGGCAGTATCC
>CAZXYA010000250.1:0-12427 GCA_964644655.1 uncultured Saprospiraceae bacterium
AATTTCTACTTTTTTAGGAAATTTGCTAGTGACACACTTTATTTAACAGTCTCGAAGTCCTAGGTAGTTCAATCGACCTACTGAAAATAAAAAAGCTGAATCCTCCAAATAGGAAGTCCAGCTTTCTTTTATAAACTATCAGTCGGGTAATTAACTTATTGCACGATTACTTTTTTCTGGTAATCTTTGCCTTTATGTCGGATATTCACAATTAGCATGCCTTTAGGCACATTATTTAAGTCAATGCTGTCATAAGATAAACCATCAAAAGTTTGTATGCTTTTTCTATAGTATTCTTTGCCTGTCGCATCGAAAACTGTCACTAAAATATCTTTGGCTGCTCCTTCTAAAGTAATCGTTAATTTTTCTCTAGCAGGATTGGGAAAGGCATTTAAAATTAAGGTTTTATTGCCTAATTGGAGCGTAACATTCTCTTCTGGCAACCCTCTTTTTAATAAGTCTTTTGGTTGCTCAGTTGCCTTTTCAGTTGCTTCTTTTTTAGCTATTTCTGCTTTAACATCATCAGCTAGTTTAAATTTTACAGGTAGGTTAAAATTAACATTGACTGCTTTTCCATCTTGACGACCTGGTATCCATTTAATCTCTTTTTCTGCCATCAAATTAACCACTCGTAAGGCTTCTTCTCCTGTTCCGCCTCCTACATTTCTTATTATTTCTGCATCGCTAATTATGCCATCTTTTTTGACTAAAAAACGAATGACTACCGTTCCTTCTATTCCTTTTTTTCTAGCAATTTCTGGATATTTGATATGCTCAAAAACAAAATTCAACATTTTCATATCCGCACAATCTTTTAAAACAACATGATTGCCTTCTTCTCCTTCACAACCAGGAAAACGGGGCATTTCATCTACCACATTATAAATTGGTTCTCCATCCATTAATTTATCTTTTGTTATTTGCTTGGTAGATTCTTTGCCTACCGTTCTGTAGTGTTTGACCCCATTTTCATCTGTTTTTTCAAATTGAATTTCTGTTTTACCTTCATTTTTAGTATCCTTATTTTCCAATCTAAATTTTACTGGCAAGTTATAATTAAAATTTATAGGTTGTCCATCTTGAAGCCCTGGTATCCATTTAATATTTTTTTCATTCATTAAACGAACCACTCTCAAGGCTTCTTCTCCTGTACCACCACCAATATTTCGCAAAATTTCTCCATCACTAATACGCCCGTCTTTTTTAACGATAAAACGAACGACAACTGTTCCTTCAATACCTTGTTCCCTTGCCGCTTTAGGGTAATTTATATTTTCATAAAGAAATTGAAGCATTTTTTTATCTCCACATTTTTTTAGGCTTGCATTATAGTCATTGGCACTACCGCATCCAGGAAAACGAGGTTTTTCATCTGCAATTTTATAGACCTGTTCGCCATCTACAGCTTTGCCCTCCATGATTATTGGATTGACAGCTTGATTGTCAGCTTTTTCTATTGTTCTATAATATGCCACTCCATCCTTATCTATTTTCTCCAATCGTACTGCTGTTTTGTCCTTCGTTTTTTTAATGACCTTATCTTTATTGGCCTTATAGCCTATAATGACAATGTGTATCCCTTTGTGTATTTTAGTAAAAGCAGGACTATCTCCGTTTTCATCTTTTAAATGGTATTCAAAAGGTAATTCATAAGTGAAGCGAACCGCTTCCCCATTTTTAGTAGCAGGGGTCCATTTCTCGGGCATCTCTTGTACTAATGTCAGCACTCTCAGTATTTCTGCTTTTAGTCCTCCTCCTAAATCATTTTTCACCTTTAAGTTATGCATACTCCCATCTTTTTCTATGGTAAATTGGGCAATCATCTCTCCATAAATCCCTTTGCTTCTGGCTTCGGCAGGGTATTTAATATTGGTGTAAATGAAACGAAGTAGTTCTTTTTCGCCTCCTGGGAAACGAGGCTTTTCATCTACTACTTTTAGGGCTTTTACTTTACTTAAATTTTCTTGATTAAAACCAGTAAAGTAATTCCAAGTAATTCCTTTCCTGATTTCTTCCCCTTTATCGAACCAAATCCCCTTATCATCATATCCTTCTTGCCGAATATTAAATGGTAAATCATAACCCATATCTATCGCCTTTCCATCTATTCTTGCTGGCGTCCATTTTGTAGATTGGGCTTGCATTAGTTTTAGTACACGCATCACTTCTTGATTGATACTTTTATCTAAATCTGATGTGATTTCTACATTTGTCATTGACCCATCTTTTTTTATTAGAAAAGTTGTATTTATTAACCCATAAATTCTTTCTTTTTCTATAATGGTAGGCCAATTGATATTCGAATAAATGAATGCTTTCATTTCCTCTTTCCCGCCAAAGAAAACTGGTAGGGTTAAATTTTCTTTTGCCATAATCATTTTAATTGCTTCTCCTTTCTTAAAATCTTTAATCTCTTGATAACGCATACTCTCGCCTACATAGTGGAGACTATAACCATTTTCTGCCGCGACTTCCATTGTCAACCTAATGATAGCTGTTTCTTCTTCGGGATATTTGGCAATTAGTTGTTTACTTTCTCTATCTAATTCTTTCATTTTCTGCGTATCTGAATTCATTGCCTCTCCATTTTCTGTAAACCACCCTTTTGAACCGTCACGGTAGGCAATTCGCATTTGTGCCTTGGCTTTTATTGAGTCAAATTCTCCTTCCATCATATTATCAAAAGCTAAGCTAGCCTTAACAGTAGTCTCATTAAAATTCTGCTGTATGTTTTTATTAGAAAAAACCAAAATCATCAGTAGTAAAAGCGGTAATGCAGGTAGGTAGCGGGTAAGCGCCTTTCGCCGGGATTTATTTCTCGTCATCATGTTAATACGTTGTTTTAATTGTGAATGAATAAAATTATTGGCGAGCGCAACCTGCATGCCTGACTGCACCTGCCTGATTAACAAATGGCCGTATTGTTTCTTTTTTGTGTTTCGTAGTACATAAGCGTCTGCTAAATATTCATGGACTGCTCGCAAAGATTTTTTATACCAATAAATAGGCGGACTAAACCAAAGACCAATGCCCAAAAATTCTAATAATAAGACATCAAGACTATGCCACTGATTGATATGGGCTAATTCGTGCGTAATAATTTTTCCTGAATCCCTATCTTCTAAAATGCTTGCTTCATTCCAAAAAAGATAATTGAAAAAAGAAAAAGGGAGATGTGCAGTCTTTGTTAATACTAAATTATATTTTCCTTTTTTAATAAGCTTTCCTTCTTTATAAAGCCCATAAATTTGTCTAAACCCGTGGAGAAATCGAATAAAAGTAACGATAACACCTATAATATAGAGTAAGGTTAATAAAGTGAGCCAAGAAAAATCAACCGTTTTTGCTTCTTCGACAGAAGCTTCAACCACATATTCCAATTCAGAAAAGCCTTCTGCTAAATAAACAATACTATTAGTTGGTTCTTGATAAAATAAGAAAGAAAATTCCACTGTAAATAAAGGAATCAATAGACCTAAAATCAAGGTAGATAATAAGTACCAGCGATTAATATTAAAGAAGGTTTCCTTACTTAATAAAAAAATATAAATGCTATAGAATAGCAGCCAACATATAGACACTTCTATGAGGTAAGTAATCATTTTGATAAATTTAAGACGATTAACGGTACACAGCTTGCTCCGACTTTTATCGGAGGTACATGGTGTACGGTCTAAGAGTGAATTAACCTAAGGTTTTCAGATTATTCAGGAATAGACGATAGGCTATAATAGTTGACGAATTCATCATTCATCGTTTATAGTTCATCAATTTAATCTTCATCCGCTTTATCCAATTGATCTAATAAATCGCCTAATTCACTTGCCTTCAAATCATTTTCTTTGACCATAAAAGAAACTAGACTATTCATTGACCCATCAAAATAATCATTGACTAACTTGGTGAGGCTATTTTTACTATACTCTTTTTTACTAATCAATGGAAAATATTCGTAAGTTCGACCGTAAGCCTTATGCCCCAAATATCCTTTTTTGTCATCTAAAATTCGGACAATCGTAGAAACACTCGAATGAGGTGGTTTTTTTAAGCCCATTTCTGTTTCCATATAATTGCGAATGTCACTCACAGTACAGCGACCTAAGACCCAAATGATTTGCATGATTTCTTCCTCAGCACGTGTTAATTTCATTGGAAAATTGATTGTGTTTTTGAATGATAAAATAAAGGTATGGTTTATTTTTTAGTTTTACAACTTATTTTTAAATTTTATAACTAAAAAATACGTTATAATATTTTTTTGCAGATTTAAACTTTTTACACAACTTTCTTTTAGCGATAGGTTTGCTCAAATTTCAAAATCCCCTACTATTGATTCTTTTTTGACAATACTTTAAGAAAAAAGCCATCTTATGCTAAAAAAACATTAAATCGCAACCACAATTTTTTTTTCGGTGTATGACTGCTTACTTTTAGGAAACCCAGAAATGTCATTTTGCACTTTCCAAATCAAACGTTTTACGTATGAAATTTTTTTACTACTCCCTAACTATGTTATTATTGCTATTAACTATAGCTTGTAATACTGAAAAATCAGCACCAAAAACTGATGTCCTATCAAAAATAGAAAATACGGTAGAAACTAATGAAAAAACAATCCAAAGTCCGACTATTTGGCATAGCCCAAAAACTTTAACGGAGCGACTTGGTGATTTATCTGATAAAATAGTTGCTAATATTGGTGCTGGTCCTTATGGTTATTTTTCTATTGAGATAGCAGATGAAGCTAAAAAAGTAATTGCTATTGATATTGATCCCAAAGCAATTCGATTCATAGATAGCATGCGGTTACTCTTGCTTCCTTTAGCTATACAAGATAATTTAGAAACTCGTTTAGTTAAGCCTAATAACCCAAAATTACGTTTTGAAGAAGTAAACATCGTAACCATTAGAGAAACCTATGCTTACTTACCTAATAGAATTCAGTATTTAAAAACCTTGAGAAAAGGCATAAAGGATGGTGGAAAATTACTAATCGTTGATTTCAAAATGAGAAACTTGCCAGAAGGACCGCCTCAATCAGAGAAAGTCCCACTTTTTCAAGTAGAACGAGACTTAGTTAAAGCAGGCTATCGAGTAGCATTTGTGGATGATTTATCTTTGGCTTATCAATATATTATTGTAGCAATTAAGGAATGAGTAGAATGATGAATTCATAAGACATTGCTTTAAAAGATCTTTTAGTCGCCGATACTTGTCCCGCCGAAGGGGAACTTTAGTCGGGAGGCGCCGAGGCGAAATATCAATAAACTTTTGTTATAGTGTATTATTACATTGCCCAAAAAATTTGACCCCTTAAAATCCTTTTTAATAGCAGCATAGCTGCGCTCAGGGAATACGTTAAAATGATAACTAATTTAGTTTATAAATACTATGTCATTAAATACTTTATTGTTTGCCCTAATTACTATCCTTTTATTAGGAAATTGCAAAAATGAAGCTCCTCCTAATAAACTCATCAATGCCTTTCCCATCCAAGAAACAGCAATTTCCAAACCCATTATTTTTGATTATGACACAACGATTTGGACAGATATAAAATTAATAGATTCCACGATTGTCTTGGATTTAAAATATGCTACTGCTGATAATTTTGTCCAAGAAAAAATGTATAACTGTGGACGTTGTTTTTTAAGACCAAAAGTTGCCCAATTAATCGTAGCTGCTCACCAACAGTTACAACTGAAAGGCTTAGGCTTAAAACTATTTGATTGTTATCGCCCTAAGCCTATTCAAGAGCGACTATGGAAAAAAGTACCCAATGCCAATTATGTGACACCGCCTTGGAAAGGATCTATGCATAATAGAGGAGCTGCTATTGACCTAACAATTGTAGCTAAAAATGGGCAAGCACTAGATATGGGAACACCTTATGATTTTTTTGGACCAGCAGCTCACCATACTTTTACCGACCATTCTTCAATAATTGCCGCCAATCGAAAATTATTAAAAGACTTAATGGCCACTTTTGAATTGCGCCCCATCCGAACTGAGTGGTGGCATTATTCTTATCAAAAAGAAAAATATGAAATTAGCGAAATGCAATGGAATTGCGAATAAGCTAAAAGCTCGGCTTAATTTTTGGATTAGCTTAGAGCACAGAGAGTAGAATTTTTTCTCTATTCCTTGCCCATCGACAGGCGGGTATCCATGAAATGGTCTCTAATCTCTGTGCTACTCAAAAGTTTCCGAAACAAAGAAGGTCTTCCCGACGTTACACTTCTGTTAAATTAAGTAGTTTTTACACAATAATTTTGTTGAAATTTCTATTTTTAACTTGTTAATAATCAATTGAGTAGTAACACATTTAAAGTTACTAATTTTTACATCCCTTAAATTTACTAATCACTCGATGGCGACAGCAACAGCAAATAAATCAGACGTACAGGCAGTAGATGCCTTAGCACAATCTTATAGAGACCTGAAAAAAGAAATTGGTAAAGTTATTATTGGGCAAGAAGATGTCGTTCAGGCAGTCATTATCTCTTTATTTAGTAATGGGCATAGTTTACTAGTCGGTGTACCTGGCTTGGCAAAAACACTTTTGGTAAGTACTATAGCACAAGTATTGGACTTGGATTTTAAGAGAGTTCAGTTTACACCAGATTTAATGCCTTCCGATATCACAGGTTCTGAAATTTTGGATGAGGCCCGTCATTTTAAATTTAATAAAGGCCCTTTATTTGCTAATATCGTTTTAGCGGATGAGATTAACCGTACCCCTCCTAAAACACAGGCTGCTTTATTGGAAGCAATGCAAGAACGTTCTGTAACCGTAAGTGGAGTTAGACATAAATTACCTGCTCCTTTCTTTGTATTGGCTACCCAAAACCCAATTGAGCAAGAAGGTACTTATCCTTTACCAGAAGCACAGTTAGACCGTTTCATGTTTAACATTCCTTTGGATTATCCTTCTTATGAAGAGGAAATTCAAGTGGTTAAAGCAACAACGGCCGTTGAAAAATATACCTTAAATAATATCGTAACTGCTGAACAAATTTTGTCTTATCAAGCCTTGATTCGAAAAATTCCTATTGCAGATAATGTTTTAGAATATGCGGTAAGTTTGGCAACTAAAACTCGTCCAGGCACAAAAATGGCAACGGACAAAGTGAATAATTATATTTCTTGGGGAGCAGGACCAAGAGCTTCTCAGTATTTAGTTTTAGGTGCAAAATGTCATGCAGCTATTAGTGGTAAATATTCCCCAGATATTGAAGATGTACAAGCCATTGCCAAATATGTTCTTCGACATAGAATTGTTCGGAACTATAAGGCAGAAGCAGAAGGTATTACGGAAGAAAATGTCATTGAGAGTTTGTTTTAGGATTGTCTAACGGATTAATTAATTATAATATTAAAAAAGCCTTTGGTGAGATTTTCACTAAAGGCTTTTTTAGTTCTATGTTTCCCTTACCGTATGATAGAAAAAGTCATTTTTTTTTTAAAAAAGTTTAAAAAGAAAACATTATATTTGTATATACTTAAGAACTATGGCGAAAGATATTTTTCATCATCTTGTTAAAGAAGCATTGATTAAAGATGGTTGGGTTATAACTCATGATCCATATTCTTTTAACAAATGGGACCCTGAGTGGGAAATAGATCTTGGAGCTGAAAAAATAATAGCTGCTAAAAAAGAGAATCAGAAGATTGCCGTAGAAATTAAATCTTTTTTAGCAACTTCTTTTGCTTATGAGTTTCATCAAGTTTTAGGTTAATATATGAATTATCGACTTAATTTGAATTTAATAGAAAAGGATAGAGTTCTATATTTAGCAGTACCTTCAAAAATTTGGAAAACAGATTTTCAAAGAAAAGGAATTAAAGTTTCTATAGAAGGTTTGAAAGTTAAAATTATTGTTTATAATATAGAATTAAAAAATATTGAACAATGGATAAATTACGATTAAAAATCAAAAAAAATCAGAAAGCTCTTTCTTTATATATTCAAGAATTGAAAAATCATTATAATCAGGCGCTTGGCAATACACTAATATATCAAGGAATTATCGATACGAAAAACAATCATTTCCAGTTAGTAAAAATGGGATGGATAGAAGAGCAATTTATCTTTACTGTTTTAATACATTTCGATATTAATTCAGAAACAGGAAATATATGGATTCAACAAAATAATACCGAAATTTTATTAGAAAATGATTTAAAAAAGTTTAATGTATCTAAAAAAAATTTAGTCTTGGGTTTTCGACCTAAATATATGCGGGTACACTCAGAGTTTGCAGTTGCCTAATATTTCAATATTTAAAATACTAAAAAAGCCCTTGATGAAATCTCACCAAGGGCTTTTTTAGTATTTTAAAGTAAGCGCCTATTTAAAAGCTTGTGTGACCAAATCCTTCTGCTGCTGATCCGACACTTTCTTATATCCACTAGCAGGAGAAGCACTTGACCCTCTGGAAATTAACTTAATATTAAAATCTTGATAGAAGGCTAAAAAGAACTGCCAAGCCCCCATGTTAGAAGACTCTTCTTGTACCCAAAAAGCTTCTGCCCCTTTATACTTCTTTTTCATCTTTTCCATTTGAGTCAATGGGAAAGGATATAATTGCTCCAATCTTACGATAGCTACATCATCTCGTTTATCGGCTTCTTTCTTTTGTAATAAATCGTAATAAACTTTTCCTGTACAATATAAAACACGGCTTACTTTCTTTGCTGCTTTGGTCGTTGTAATAGCTGGGTCATCCAATAATTCTTGGAAGTTAGTCCCTGTTTCTATGTCTTTAGCATCTGACACACAACGTGGATGCCTTAGTAAAGATTTAGGCGACATGACCACTAATGGCTTTCTAAATGGTCGCTCTAATTGACGACGCAATAAATGAAAGAAGTTAGCTGGTGTAGTAATATTTGCTACGGTCATATTAAACTCTGCACAAGCTTGTAAAAATCGTTCTGGTCGAGCACTTGAATGCTCTGGTCCTTGACCTTCATAACCGTGCGGTAATAACATGACCAAACCACTCATTCTGCCCCACTTACTTTCGCCAGCTGTGATGTATTGATCTACCATCGTTTGCGCCCCATTATAAAAATCACCGAATTGTGCTTCCCAAAGTACCAAGGTATTTGGATTCGCCAATGAGTAACCATATTCAAAACCGAGTACCCCAAATTCTGATAATAAAGAATTATAAATCATAAATCGACCTTGGCTCTCGTCCATACCCTCTAGTCGGTTTAATGGTTTGAAGGTTTTAGTATCGTTAAAATAAGCGTGGCGATGAGAAAAAGTACCTCTTCTTACATCTTGCCCACTCATTCTTATATCTTTCCCTTCTAATAAAATAGATCCATAAGCAATTAATTCCGCTAAAGCCCAGTCAATCTTTTTTGCATCAATTAATTTTTGTTTGCCTTTTAAAAGACGATTGACCTTACTCAATGGGGTAAAATCATCGGGTAAAGTCATTAAATGATTGATGACTTTATCTACTATTTTTTTGGGAATACCTGTTTTAGGAGAAGTAATAAAATCCTTTGGATTTTTAGTTTTAGTTAGTTTTCTCCAAGCTTGTTCTGGTTCTTGATAACTATAGGGTAACGACTTTTGTTTGACGGAATCTAATCTATCCTGCAAATCCGACCAAAAGCTTTTTTCTAACCCTTCTGCTAATTGTTTTTCTACCTCCCCTTTTTCTATTAGTTGTTGAGAATAGACCTCCCTTGGGTTTTTGTGTTTATTAATGATGTCATACATTTCTGGCTGCGTAAATTTGGGATCATCTCCTTCATTATGCCCGTGGCGACGGTAACAAACCATATCTATAAATACATCATTATTAAATTTCTGGCGATATTCTAAAGCAAATTCCATCGCAAATAATACCGCTTCCGGATCATCTCCATTGACATGGAAAACGGGTGCTTGTACTACACTTGCTGCGCCTGTACAATAAGTAGACGATCGAGCTTCTTCATAATTGGTGGTAAAACCAACTTGATTATTTATCACAAAATGAATCGTTCCTCCTGTATAATAGCCTTCTAGCTGACTCATTTGCACCGTTTCGAAAACAATTCCCTGCCCTGCTACAGCCGCATCTCCATGAATTAGAATCGGTAAAATTTTATCATAATCACTTCCGTATAAAACATCTGCTTTTGCTCTAGAAAAACCTTCTACAACTGTATTGACAGATTCTAAGTGAGACGGATTTGGTACTAATTTTAAATGTACTTTTTTACCAGAAATGGTTTCTACTATAGATGAATATCCTAAATGGTATTTTACATCTCCATCTCCAAAACTTAAATCTGGAATAGCTGTACCTTCAAATTCATTAAAGATATGCTCATAGGTTTTACCCATAATATTCGCTAACACATTTAATCGTCCTCTATGTGCCATCCCAATAATGATTTCTTCTACCCCTTCTTCCGCTGCTCGACTAATAGCACCGTCTAAAGCAACAATTGCCGATTCCCCTCCTTCCAAAGAAAATCGTTTCTGTCCTACATATTTAGTATGCAAAAATTTCTCAAACATTACAGCTCCATTCAATTTCTCTAAAATTCGCTTCTTTTTGTCTATGCCAATATCATAACTTCTACCGGGATGATGTCGCTCAATTTTTGCTCGAATCCATCGACGCTTTTCTCTATCTTGAATATGATGGTATTCAAAACCAATATTTCCACAATAAATCCTATTTAAATGTGCTACAATTTCTTGGAGTGTTTTGTTTTCCAGTCCTGCTTCCTTACCTGCATTAAAGACGATCCCTAAATCTGCTGTTGTCAAACCAAAGTCCTCAATCGCTAATTGAGGATTTCTATCTTTTCGTTGCCGAATTGGATTCGTTGTAGATAAAAGATGCCCCCTATTTCTATAAGCTTTAATTAAAGATAAAACTTGAAATTCTTTTTTATCAAATCCTTTGTTCGTCGCTGTACCATTCGTTCCTGCTAACTTAGCATTGCCATTGGTAACTGCACCATCTGCATAATCAAAACCCTTAAAAAAAGTTCTCCAACCTTCTTCAACTGATTCAGGATTCTCCTGATAGCGTTGATACATGGAATCAATGAAAGAAGGATGGGCATTGGCTATAAATGAATAATCGCTCATGGCTCTACTAATTATTTGTATAATTTTTTATGTTTATTTTTAGCTGACAAATTTCGGTTAAATATTCTTACCTAGCAATAACTAGACTGTTTTATTCTTGACCTTGTCCAACAATTGAAACCACAAAAGGTTATTCTATTATTTACCTTTAGTTAAATATACCCCCGCTAAAATCAAACTCATTCCAAAAAGATGTAACACAGTTATCTGTTCTCCATCAAAAGCACCTAATAGCATGGCTATCATCGGAATCAAATAACTAACTAAAGAGGCAAATAAAGGATTGGTTAATTGGACTAGTTTAAAAAATAATACCGTTGCCAATAAAGTTCCGCCTAAAGCTAATATCGTAACCGTGCCTAAAGAAGTCCAACCATGCTCATGTGTCTGGATAACTTCCATTATATTCGTTGTTAGTAAATAAATCAAACTAGGAACACCAATTATAAAAAAAGCTACGGCACTTATTTTATAAGCACTCATTTCTTGTAAATGTTCCTTGACAACATTCGTGCTAATCGCATAACAAACGCAACCTATAAGTATAAAGAGGCCATACCATAAATTTCCTTCAATACCCACATTTTGCCCAAAGGCAATCAGGAGAATGGCTCCCATTAATCCTACTAAAATTCCTGATAATTTTGACCAAGCTGCTACTGCTTTAAAAAATAACGCCCCAATTATTAAAGTAAAAAGTGGGGTTAATGAACTTAGTGTACCTGCTACAGAACTACTAATTTCTGTTTGGGCAAAAGGAAATAAAACGGCAGGTAAACCGCTTCCACAAATACCAACTAGCAATAAGTATTTTAATTTTGACCAATCAATTTTTCTAAAATGTAATAAAAAAATAGGTAAAAAAGCAATCGCTGAAATACTCAATCTCAAACACCCAACTTGTATGGGCGTAAAAGCTACTAAACTTTTTTTAATTAAAATATAAGAACTCCCCCAAACTAAACTTAGTAATAAAAGAATACCCCAACTTAGCAGAGTTGGTCGTTCTGAAACCGCTGTTGTTTGATTTTTCATAATGGATTACACTCATTTTCTAGTTCTATTAAAAAGGTCTGCAAGATAAGCGTAATTTTTTCAAAGGCTAATGAAGTTGGAATTTGTTAGGCATGGTTTTTTTTAGGATATTTGCAGCCAAAATAAATTTATATTCATCCATATTAGAAGCAAGTCCAATTTCGCTTCTTATAAAATTAAAAAACGATGTCAGATCATATCGAAAATGAAGGTGGAAAAGGAAAAACTATTTTCTTTATCTTTTTATTCTTCTTCTTGTTTATCATTACTTGGGTTTCT
>CAZXYA010000251.1:0-12421 GCA_964644655.1 uncultured Saprospiraceae bacterium
CAGGTCAAATTATGGCAGCCGAAGCTCTTTTAGATAGCAATCCTAATCCAACGGATGAAGAAATTGATAAATCTATGACGAATATCTGTCGTTGTGGAACCTATCAAAGAATTCGTTCGGCTATTCATACGGCTGCTAAATGGCGGGCGGAAGAAACAACCCTTCAAGGGTAAATAATTTTGAATGTAGAATTTTGAATTTTGAATCTAACGGTTCAAATTGAAATTCTTTATTTTCAAAAGCACAATAGAAGTTTTTAGTTAACTATGAATGATTATTAAGGGCTTACCCTTCATTCAAAAATTCTACCTGTCGGTAGACAGGCATTCATTTAAAATTCAAAATTATTATGGGTAAATGGACTCGTAGAGCATTTATGGCCACAGGTGGATTAGCAGGTGCTGGTCTAATTATAGGCATTGGCGGTAACATGTATCTAAATAATGTAATCAAAAAATATACTGGGGAAGGCATGGGAGATGGAACTTCTCTCAATGCTTGGATTCGTATTGCACCAGATAATACCATTACAATGGCAATACCTCGTGCCGAAATGGGCCAAGGGGTTTATACTGCTTTGCCACAGATTTTAGCAGAGGAATTAGAAGTGGATTTGAATCAAATTGCCATTGTTCATCCACAACCTGAAAGCCCTTATGCGAATACTTATGTAATGCCGCAGGTCACAGAACCAAGAAAGGCTTATGCTAGTTATTCTTTCTTTGAAAAATTAGCGTCTTTTCTACCCGTTGTGGCAACCGGTGGTAGTACTACTATAGTAGATGCTTATGACCATTTAAGGGGAATTGGTGCGATTACTAGAGAAAAGTTAAAAACAGCAGCAGCTAACCAATGGGGTGTATCTGTGTCAGATTGTTCAGCGGAAAGTGCGCATATCATTCATAATAAGACCAAGGAAAGATTAACTTATGGTTCTTTAGCAGCAGCGGCAGCTACCATAGAGTTGGATGCAAATCCTGTCTTAAAAGCCCAAAAAGACTTTAAAGTTATTGGTAAGTCTGTCCAGCGTTTAGATGTGCCTGAAAAAGTTACTGGTGCAGCTGATTTTGGAATTGATGCTCGTCCAGAAGGTATGCTTTATGCAGCTATCCGTCATGCTTCTTTTGTTGGAGGGGTAGTGAATGGGGTAAATAATGGGACCGAAGTATTGGCTATGAAGGGAGTCAAAAAAATAGTGAAGTTGGAGGAAGGTATTGGTTATGCTGTTGTAGCAGACAATACTTGGAGAGCTAAGAATGGAGCGTTGGCATTGGATTTAGATGAGGAATCAAATTATGAAGATAAATCTTCTGCGGATATTTCAAAGATGTTAAACGATGTCATTGATAATGATGAAATGTTTGACCCACATGAGGCAAAAGGAGATGTTGCAGCCGCTTTAGCGGAAGGAAATGTGATAACTGCTGCTTATGAAGTTCCCTATTTATCTCAATGTACCATGGAACCATTAAACTGTACATTGGTCGTAAATGATGATAAGGTAGAAACTTGGGTTGGTCATCAAGGTGGTTCTTTAGTTAGAGATGCCATCAATGCAATTACAGGAACAGCTAAAGAAAATATCAAAGTAAATATCGCTTATTTAGGTGGTGGATTTGGTCGTCGAGCAGAGTTGGATTATGTGAAAAAAGCGGCTATGGTAGCCAAACAAATGCCCGGCACGCCTATCCAATTAGTATTTACTAGAGAAGAAGATATGAAAAATGGGATGTATCGGCCAGCTGTCGCTAGTAAATTTAGAGCGAAATTAGGCGCTGACGGTATGATTGAAGGTTGGGAAAATAAAATGGCGTTACAATCGGTAGGTCATTCGTCTATGATGCGAATTATGCCAATGATGGCTGGATCACCAGCGGACGACCACCAATCTACGGAAGGGGCTGTACAATTACCTTACGCAATGCCTAATAATAAGGTAGCATTTGGCCAATTGGATTTAGAAAAATTTCAGGTAGGTAACTGGCGAAGTGTAGGAGCCTCCCAAAATGGTTTCTTTGCAGAATCTTTTATGGATGAAATGGCAAATTCGGCTGGACAAGATGCTTACGAATTTAGAAAGAAACATATTGCAGCAAGCGATCATCCACAAAAGGATAGATTCATGGCGGTATTGAATAAAGTAGCAGATATGGCTAGTTGGTCTACACCACTTGCTGTAGGCAAATATCGAGGTATTTCTTTGGTCAAATCATTTGGGTCTATTGTTGGTCAAGTTGCCGAAATTTCTAAGTCTGGAGACAAAGAAATCAGTATTGATAAGGTCTATTGTGCAATTGACTGTGGTAGAACGGTGAATCCTAGTATCATTGAAGCACAAATGCAATCTGGTATCATTTACGGTTTAACGGCGGCTTGTTACGGAGAGATTACGATGGACCAAGGACAAATTGTTCAACAAAATTTCCCTCAATATGAGATGGTTAGAATGAATACTGCGCCAACGGTGGCTGTTCATATCATGGAAGTGGATGAATATCCTGGTGGTGTTGGTGAACCTGGTACACCTCCTGCTGCACCTGCATTGACTAATGCTATTTTTGCGGCAACTGGGGAGCGAGTTCGAAAGTTACCTTTGAATAAGTTGGGCTATACTTTTGTATAACTATAACTGCGATATCAATCGCTGATGGTAAAAAATTAATAGGTGACTAAAGTTGCCTTTATAGATAAAAGCAGCAATTCCTTTATAGGGGATTGCTGTTTTTTTAGCAACGGATTTTATTGCCCCTAAGAAAAATTAAATCAATGAAAGAAGATATTAAAAAAATCAAATCGTATATAAGTGAAAATAATACAAAAGAAGCCTTGAAAAAATTAAAAGCTTTGGTCGCTAATCCATTTGAAAAAGAAATCATACTTTTAGAAAGTAGGTATTCAGAAATTATCAAGAAAAATATTATTGGGATTAGTAAAAATCAAGAGACCGTCCAATTACAATACGATATTATTTGTCCAAATTGATAGCTAATCCCCTACCTTTTAGTAATTTAGCACCTCACTAATTCATTTAAAACTAAGTCATGAAAAAAATCACCTTGTTATTAGCATTGGTTGGTATCTTGGCAGTCGCTTGTCAAAACGAAAAAGTAACTACGCCTAAACCAACTATCAACTACCCCACTACTAAAAAAATTGACCATGTGGACACCTATCATGGTATAGAAGTAGCCGATCCTTACCGCTGGTTAGAAGATGATCGTTCGGAAGAAACGGGGGAATGGGTCAAAGCCCAAAATGATGTTACTTTTGGGTATTTAAAAAACATTCCTTTTAAAGCTGATTTGCAAAGTCGAATTGAAAAATTAAATGATTATGAAAAGATTTCTGCGCCTTTTAAAGAAGGAGCGTATGAATATTTTTATAAAAATGATGGTTTGCAAGACCATAGTATTGTTTATCGAACCAAGATTGACGAAGCCGATGCTACACCTGAAGTCTTCTTAAATCCAAACGAATTTTCTGAGGATGGAACAACCGCATTAAGAGGCATTATTTTTACGAAAGATGGTACTTTATCTGCACACATGATTACAGAAGGTGGTTCGGATTGGCGAAAAGCAATAGTCATGGATGTGGCTTCTAAAAAAGTATTGGAAGATACCTTAGTAGACATCAAATTTAGTGGTATTTCTTGGAAAGGCAATGAAGGATTTTATTATAGTAGCTATGATAAACCTAAAGATGGCAGTACGTTATCTGGAAAAACCCAATACCATAAATTATACTACCATAAGCTAGGCACCCCTCAGAGTAGTGATCAATTAGTTTTTGGTGGCGAAAAACAACCTAACCGATATGTGGGTGGCTTTATGACCAATGACCAACAATATTTAATAGTTTCTGCTGCTCAAAACACTTCTGGTAATCGGCTCTATGTAAAAGATTTAAGTAAACCTAATAGCGATTTTGTCTTATTTCAAGAAGATTATTTAGCAAGAATCAGTTTCACCGATAATGTCGAGTCAACATTTTATTTATATACCAATATTGGTGCGCCTAATTACCGTTTGGTAAGTGTTGATTTCAATAATCCAACACCGGAAAATTGGAAAGATGTAATTCCAGAAACGGAAAATGTATTGCGTGTAAATACAGGAGGGGGTAAATTCTTTGCCAATTATTTAGTGGATGCCAAAACAGCTATCAAACAATTTGATAAAACAGGGAAATTAGAACGAGAAGTCGCATTACCAGGTATTGGGTCTGCTGGTGGTTTTGGAGCAAAAGACGAAGCAAAAGATTTATACTATTCCTTCACTTCTTTTACTTATCCAAGCACTATTTTTAAATATGATATTGCTAGTGGGGAATCGACTTTATATAAAAAGTCAAATGCTAAGTTTAATCCAGAAGATTACGAAACGAAGCAAATTTTTTATGCTAGTAAAGATGGAACAAAAGTACCTATGTTTATTACTCATAAAAAGGGCATTAAAATGGATGGTAAAAATCCAACCTATATGTATGCTTATGGTGGATTTAATGTCAGCTTGACCCCAAGATTTAGTGCCACCAGAATCGCTTGGTTAGAACAAGGCGGTATTTATGCCCAACCTAATTTGCGAGGTGGTGGAGAATATGGCGAAAAATGGCATTTAGCTGGTACAAAAATGAATAAGCAAAATGTTTTTGATGATTTCATCGCAGCAGGGGAATATTTGATTGCCAATAATTATACATCTAGTGATTATTTAGCCATTGCGGGTGGATCGAATGGTGGTTTATTGGTTGGTGCAACTATGGCACAACGTCCTGATTTAGCAAAAGTGGCACTTCCAGCCGTAGGGGTCATGGATATGTTACGTTACCATACCTTCACAGCAGGTGCAGGTTGGGCAGCAGATTATGGCACCGCCGAAGATTCACCAGAAATGTTTGACTACTTACGTAAATACTCGCCTGTGCATGCCTTAAAAGCAGGCGTGGCTTACCCTGCCACAATGGTTACTACAGCAGACCATGATGATCGTGTGGTTCCTTCCCATTCCTTTAAGTTTGCGGCACAATTACAAGAAAGCCATGCAGGAGAGAATCCCGTAATGATTCGGATACAAACCAATGCTGGTCATGGTAGTGTTTCCACTAAACAACGAATGGAGTTAGCAGCGGATAGGTATGCTTTTGTTTGGGAGAATATGGGTATTACGCCTGAGTTTAAAGAAACCGTTTTGAATTAGGTTTTTAACAGTAGAAGGCTTGGAGCTAGGCTGTTCAGAATTGAGGATAACATTCCCCCGAAAAATACAGGGAGAAAAAAATCCTATACCTCCGTAATTCTGAACAGTCTAGTGGTTTATTTCCACAGTTTCTGCTAATTTTATTACGGGGTGGCTTCCCGTCACCCCGTAATTTAAGCTACTGAATTTCAATGACTTAATTCACAAGGTAACGGGAAGTTACCCCGTGAGACTGTTTTGAATTACTAATCAAAATTTTGGAAATAAACCACTAATTACATCGTTCTGGAATTAAATTCCTGACCATTTGAAAGGGTTGTCATAGAGATTGAATTTCATAATAGCGGCTTTGAAAAAAGAATTTTAAATCGCCTTATTTTCTGCCGAAGGTTCTAATAAATCCCACTTGTTTCCATATAAATCTACAAAAACAGCAACTGTACCATATCCCTCTTTTTTTGGAGGACGAATAAAAGAAACCCCTTTCAATTTATAAGCCTCATAATCTCGCCAAAAATCATCTGTAAATAAGAATAGAAATACTCGACCACCTGCTTGGTTACCAATCGCTTTTTCTTGTTCCGCATTCGCTGCTCTAGCTAATAAAATGTTACATCCTTTAGGACCACTAGGAGCGACAACTACCCAACGCTTCTCTTCGGCTGGCAGATAGGTATCTTCAACTAAGTTGAAATTTAATTTTTGCGTATAAAATTCAATAGCTTCGTCATAATCTTTCACAACTAAAGCAATGGAGGCAATTCGTTGATGCATAATTTATTTTATAGTCTTTGATAAGTCTCTGTCCACAGATGATTAAACAGTCATTTCCATTCCAATTGTTTCTTTCTTTTCAGTCAGATAAAACCTGAATGGTAACTTATGTTACGCACAAGTATCAAAGGAAATAGTCACAATATTATTTAATTATACATAAAATCAATATGTATCTTTTCTACAGCAAAAATTAGAAGATTCTTTTTTTTCCATTTATATTTGTTTTGCTGCTTATTTAGTGATTGTATATTAACAAAACAAATTATATCGCTAACTTACAAAATAAACTTTCCACATTACAATTAATTTTTTCACGAACATAACCCTACTTTTAGGTAGTCCGATAAAAATATACCCAACTACTCAGACGGACGGGTCCGTTGTTAATTTCATCTAGTGCTACCTATTTTTTCAGCAACGGATGAAGCAATAGAACTATAAAAGCATGTAAATTATGAACAACCAATTGGCATTACTAAAGAGTGAGTGTATTTCAATTTGTCGCCTCAAGCAAAATAATTTTTTCTTTTTGACTGCTTTTTCTTTTTTCTTCGATAAAAAAGAAACAAACCTGCCGGCAGGCAGGCAGGAAATCAAGTCAAAAAAAACTGGCAGCCCATCCCTGCGGGTTCGGAATTATCATTCCTCATGCTCAAACAGTTTTTTGACGGCCCATCGCCACCTAGATGGAAAGAGCGAAAAATTGAAATACACCCTAAAACGTCGGCTACTCTTTGCATTTTTTCTATTTATTAGCTTTCAGTTAGCTGCTCAAAACTTTTCTGTTTCCAGTTTAAATGGCGAAAATTTAATCAGTCCAACTTCCCTCCAATTTGGGCCTGATGGGCGATTATACGTAAGCCAGCAAAATGGATTAATTTTAGCCTATACGATACAAAGAAACAACAGCACTAATTATCAAATTACAGCAACTGAAGTTATCAATAATATTAAGCAAATACAGAATCATGAAGATGATGATGGTAGTAACAGTCCTAATAATATTGAAGATATTGATGACCGACAAGTAACTGGTTTGTTGGTAACTGGTTCTGCTAATAATGTTATTATATATGTTGGTTCTAGTGATCCACGGATTGGCGGTGGCGGTGGCGGACAAGATAAAAATCTAGACACAAATTCAGGCATTATATCTCGATTGACTAAATCAGGAAATAATTGGCAACGTCTAGATTTAGTACGAGGCTTGCCAAGATCAGAAGAAAATCACGCCAATAACGGCATGCAGTTAAAAGGAAATTTATTATATGTGGCTCAAGGTGGAAATACCAATGCTGGTGCGCCTTCCAATAACTTCGCCTTTTCTACAGAATATGCCCTTTCGGCAGCTATCCTAACAGTTAATATTGCTGCCATAGATGCCATGTCTACCAAAACCGCTTCAGATGGTAGTCAATATAAATATGACATCCCCACACTAGATGATCCAACTAGACCGAATCAAAACGGACAAGATATAGGCGACCCGTTTGGAGGAAATGATGGCTTGAATCAAGCCAAAATAGTGCCCGGTGGGCCTGTACAAGTTTACGCCGCTGGTTTCCGAAATATTTATGATGTTTTATGGACGGAAGATAATAAATTATACACTTGGGATAATGGTGCAAATGGTGGCTGGGGTGGACATCCCGCTAATGAGGGTTTTGGTACCGCAACTAATAATTGGATATCTGGTGAACCGGGGTCTAATGGTCCTGGTCCAAATGATGGAAAAGTAAACAACCAGGATGGATTGCATTTAGTCACTAATAACGGCTATTATGGAGGCCATCCCAATCCAATTCGAGCCAATCCAAATGGAGCGGGTCTTTTTTTTCATGATGCTAGTTTGGGGTCAGGCGGAAATGTAGGCGTATGGCGAACAACCAAAGGTGGTGCTAACCCACTACCTCAAGATTGGCCACCAGTACCCAGTAACTTAGCAAACCCTATAGAAGGAGATTATCAAAACCCTGGCGTTAATGACCCTTCTATTTATACCATTAATAATTCGACCAATGGATTAGTAGAATATACTGCCTCTAATTTTAATAATGCCATGAAAGGTAATTTAATAGCCGCCTCTTTTAAAGGACCACTTTATCGGGTACAACGGAATAATAGTGGTGGTATTAATAATAATAGTTCGGTAACTACCTTAGCGGATAATTTTGGAGGGCTACCTTTGGATGTAACCGCACAAGGAGATAATGACCCTTTTCCGGGCACTATTTGGGTAGCGAATTTAGGAAGTGATAACATTAGTATTTTTGAGCCACAAGATTTTGGTAGTTGTGGCGGTGGTAATAATAGCCAAGATGAAGATGGAGATCAATATACGAATAGTGATGAGTTAGCCAATGGTGCTGACCCTTGTAATGCCGCCAGCATGCCCGCCGATTTTGATAAATCGTTTATTGGAGGGTTTTTAGTGTCTAACCTCAATGATCCAGATGATGATGACGACGGTATTAATGATAATGTAGATGCTTTTGTTTGGGATGCCCAAAATGGAGCAACCACGAATATTCCCATTGATTACCCTTTATTAAATGCAGACCCTGGATTTGGTTTTTTTGGTTTAGGTTTTACTGGACTAATGAGTAATGGAAGTACGGATTATCTAAATTTAATCCAAGATGAAGATAATAGTAATACGGAGATTATTGCAGGCGGGGCAGTAGGTTTATTAACTTTTAATGATGTGCCGAAAGGCGACCCTTATACCATTAATAATACTCAACAAAATGGCTTTCAGTTTGGTGTAAATGTCAACCAAAACACGCAACCTTTTGTCTATGAAGGACGATTATTAGGGCCAATTTTTATTAGTCCTCCACAACAATATCAATCTGCTGGTATTTTCATTGGAACAGGTAACCAATCCAATTATTTAAAAGTTGTAGTCAATGGAAATGGAGCAACTACAGGTATTCAAATTTTGTATGAAGAGGCTAATGCTATTATTAATAATCAACAAGTCAATATCAACAATATTGGGTTTGAGGCAGAAGTACGCCTTTTTATACTAGTCACCCCTGCAACAGGGCAATTACAAGCACAATATGCGATTGGAAATGGAACTCCTCAAAATATCGGGCAGCCTGTTCAACTACAAGGCAATACTTTAAATGCCTTACAAAGTAACCAAAGTTTGGCAGTTGGAATTATTAATACCTCCATTAATTCGACTTCTACTTTCAATGCAACTTATGATCATTTAAGTGTTAAATTTATTGCCAATGATCCACCACCACCCCCTCCTCCTTCAAATATCGGTAATTGGGTCAATATTGATAATGGCACTTCTTGTAACCCATTTGGACAATCAGGCAGTTGTGCGCAAGGGCGACACGAAGCAGCTTATGTACAAGTCGGTAATAAATTTTACTTAATAGGCGGTCGAGAAAATGATAGTAATGTGAATATTTATGACCCTGCGACTGATAGTTGGACAGTCGGTGCAAATGCACCTTTTCCAGTACATCATGTACAAGCCTTGGCTTATGATGGCTTGATTTATATGGTAGGTGCTTTTATAGATAATAATTTTCCAATGGAAAACCCCAGCCCTAATATTGTTATTTACGACCCTTTAACTGATACATGGTTGATGGGTCCAACGATTCCTAATAATCGACTAAGAGGATCAATGGGGGCTGTTGTTTATCAAGACAAAATTTATGTAGTTAATGGGCTGACCAATGGTCATACAAGCGGTTGGGTAAATTGGTTTGATGTGTTTGATCCTCGTACTAATCAATGGGAACAATTACCGAATTCACCTAGAGCTAGAGACCATTTTCATGCCGCTGTAATTGGTAATAAATTATATGTGGCAGGTGGTCGAAGAAGTGGACAACAGAGTACTTTTGCCCCGACAATTGGGGCGGTAGATGTTTATAATTTTCAAAGCAATAGTTGGTCAACTTTGCCCAATAATATTCCAACACAAAGAGGGGCTGCTACCACCGCCGTCTTAGGCAATGAATTAATCATTATTGGTGGAGAACAAAATAGTGGATTAGCCAATAATCAAACGGAAGCACTAAATGTAAATACCAATAATTGGCGAGCTTTAGCACCAATGATACAAGGTAGACATGGTACGCAGGCAATTGTAAACAATAATGGAATTTATGTAGCAAGTGGTAGCCCCAATGTAGGTGGTGGGTTTACCCGAACCCAAGAAGCTTTCTTTTTTGGCAATCAAACCTCGCCAATTGGTAATGCTATTACTGCCTCTACGTTGACGACTTCAGCGAACACTTTAAATTTCACCGATAATAATACTACAAAAAATCTAATACTCACCAACACAAATGGAACACAAGCGATTTTGATACAGGCAATTACTGATAATAGTACTGCTTTTAGCGCAAATATCGCAGCAGATTTACCATTACATATACCACCCGGTGGCAGTACCACAATTGCAGTTAATTTTTCTTCTGGTAATAATGTGAGTGGACAATTGACGATTCAGCATACAGGAAATAATGCTCCTTCTTCGACGATTAATCTCACGACTTCGGATAGCCCACCGCCTAATGGTGCTGTTACCGAAACTTGTAATGGCAATACAATTGAACATGGCAATGGCACGATTACCCTAATTAGCGGTGGCAATGCTAGTTTCTTTAAAATCCTAGATGAAAATTGGCAGTTTATTGATAATTGTGGATTTAACTGTGGGAATTCTTTTACCGTAAATGGATTACAAGCGGGAGGCTATAGAGTCTTTTTTGAAGATAGTAATTACCAACCCATCTGTGATAAATTGATAACCCTAGGTAGCAGTAGTAATAATGGAGGCGGAAACGGAGGTGGTGGTAATAATGATCCTGATAATGATGGCGACGGATTTTCACAATCACAAGATTGTAATGATAATGACCCCAATCTGACTATTATTGGTGCTAGTTGTAATGATGGCAACGGGAATACCACCAACGATGTAGTGCAAAGCAATTGTACCTGTGCGGGCACCTCAACAGGTGGAGGTGGTATAGTAAATGAAGATTGCAATGGCAATACGATTACGCATGGCAATGGCACGATTACGCTAACTAGTGGAGGCAATGCTAGTTTCTTTAAAATTTTAACTGAAAATTGGGAATTCATTGATAATTGTGGATTTAACTGTGAGAATTCTTTTACGGTAAGTGGATTGCCACAAGGAGGATATAGAGTCTTTTTTGAAGATAGTAATTACCAAGTTATTTGTGATAAATTAATAACATTGGGCAGCGGAGGGAATCCGCCCCCTCCGCCACCGTCAACAAATGCGATTTACATCAATGCAGGCGGACCAGCGATAAATATCGGTGGAATTAATTGGGGCGCAGACCAATACTTTTCTGGCGGTAATCTTTATACGACCAATGTGGCTATAGCTAATACAACTAGTGATGCCATTTATCAAACAGAGCGTTTTGCAGGGGGCAATGTTAGTTATAATATACCTGTAACCAATGGCAGTTATGAAGTACAATTACATTTTGCCGAAATCTTTTTTGTTGGTGGAAATAGTGAGGCTGGCAAACGGGTCTTCAATATTAGTTTGGAAGGACAAAATGTCTTAAATAATTATGACATCACTACTGTCACAGCAGCGAATGTACCAACTGCCAATATTCAAACTTTTAATGCAAGCGTCAATGATGGCATTTTGAATATTAACCTAAATGGTGTGGTACAAAATCCTAAAATTTCAGCAATTGCTATAATTCCGACAAGTAGTAATAGAAGTAAGCATAGCCAGTTTGAAGCCTTCGCGATTACTGGTAGAAAAGTAAAATTAAATTGGGCCTATCCACAAATTAATCAGCCGCTTCATTACGAAATAGAATATGCCCAAGGAAACAATTCCTATCAACAATTAGCAAGGGTCAAAGCCGAAGCGACGCTTGATGTAACTGCTTATGGTGCTTTACATGAAGAACCAATAGCAGGCACTAATCACTATCGTATAAAAGTCATTTTTGCTGGTGGAGGCTATCATTATATTGCCCCAAGAATCGTAGATTTTGAAACATTGAATAAGGTTTTAACCGTCTTCCCAAATCCTACAACAGGTCAATTATTCATTGATTTGTCGCCCTTTAAAAATCAGCAAGTTGATTTAACCTTAGTAAATATTAACGGTCAAACGCTATTACAAAAACATCTAGATATAGACCACCCATTAGTAGCAGAATTAGATGTCCGCACGTTTGATAATGGTTTTTATATGCTTAAAGCCAAAGTAGATGGAAGGCGATTAATGACGCAAAAAGTGATGGTATTGAGGCAGTATTAACTTAAAAATTCCTGACTGTAACGTTTTCCGTTGAAACTGTCCCAGCGGGACAAAATGTCGGTAGAAATAATGAAATTCTGGTATATCATCACCGTGCCTTTAGGTACGGAATGTGTGACATATTGTACCTACGGCACAAAAATCT
>CAZXYA010000252.1:0-12388 GCA_964644655.1 uncultured Saprospiraceae bacterium
TTAAGCTAATCTTTTATTAGCTTTTGCGTTAATTACTTAACACACTACAAAGATATAGGCAAAGCAAGGTTATTTAAAGTACAAAAAACATCTTTTGTGAAAATTGAAAACAGTCATTATTATTATTTTTTATCATTAAACAACTAACTATCAATAAATTACAACATTAAAAATTAACTAAAAGTGAATATAATGTTTCTTTTCACTATTAAATTAAGTCGATTTTTTCTTTAAAAAAACTGTTTTCGCCTCAATAGTGTCGTATTTGCGTCAGATACAAGGAAGAGAAAAGCAGGTTTCCTATTCTCAAATACTTGGTCTCCTGTGTTTTCGCTTTTTGTCACCTAATACTCACCTTTTGTATGAAAAAGCACCTTCAATAACCAACTAAGAATAGGCACTTTATCCCTAGTTCTACTAAGAAGAGCTCTTCGATTAAAATAGGGTAATAAAGGAGCTAAAATCACGGGGTAACAGAAAGTTACCCCGTGATAATGCCTACTTATCGCTCCGTAACTTCCCTGCCTGCCCCGATTTTCGGAGTTATGGGGTGATTTTAAGGCGCTACTCTACTTTACTCGAACACTACTTACTAAAAAATCTATTTTAATAATAATTGATTTTGGGGTATATGACAAAAAATATTGTCCGCTTATAAGTATATAACCTTGTCACAAAAAAAAGCATTTAAACCAATTTATAAATAGTAGATATATTATCTTGCAGTTATTCCTCTTTTGTAAAGAGATTTATTTTAAGGCATTCCTATATTTTCCTATCCACAGAGATTTTCGAAAAGGCATAAGTTTGGTGAAATTGTAGTTCCTGCAAATAAAAATAAATAGACTTCTCTATTTATTCCTTCTTTTAATTTAATTCCGAGAGAAAAAAGGCTGATTTTATAACACAAAAATAAAACGGATACTAGTTATTCCCTTTACCCGCTATTATTATAAGCCTAAACAAAATGAATACTTTCTACCCAAAATTAATGATTGCCTTTTTCTTCTATGTTAGTTTCGCAACTTATGCCTATGCGACCATTTATCCTATTCCCATCGATCAAAGAATTCAGCAGTCAAAACAAATAGCTATAGGAAAAGTGGTGCAACAATATTCCTTTTGGGATATAGCGCAACAAAACATTTATACCGCTAATTTATTAGAAATAACTGCCTATTTAAAGGAATCTAGCTCCTTACAATATATTGAAATTGTCACCCCTGGAGGTGTCATTGAAGATGAAGCGCAAATAGTTTACCCCAGTATAGAATTGGGCATAGAACAAACCTATTTTTTCTTTTTAGAAGAAGCGCCTCTAAGTGTCTTACCTAATAATAATAAGACAAATAGAAATCAAATACCTAGATTTTGTGCGTATAGTTATGTCCAAGGCGTTTTGCCTTTGCATCGAGGAAATTATGTAGATTATATTGATAAATCACCAAAACCTATTAATCAATTACTAAAAAAAATACAGCATTTATCTCAATATATCGCCAAACAACCCGATGGAGAAGTCTTCTTTTTTGAAAAAGAAATACCCCCTACGACGGTCAATGCACGAACTAGTATTACTTTAAAAAATGGTTCTGGACAGCCTGCTACTCATTTTCATGCAGGAACAACAGACGAAAGTGAGGCATTAGTTATCAATGGAAATGGTTTTGGAACTTCTTCAGGAACGGTGCAATTTTCTAATGCCAATACGGGAGGAATGGATTTCATTAGTTCTAATTATGAAACGGATGTAATTTATTGGACGGACACAGAGATTCGATTAAAAATTCCAGCAAAAGCAGGAACAGGGACGGTAGAAGTTTATCATCAGAATGGAAGTCTAGTTGGAAGTGCGCCTATTAATATTGAATGGGCAGTCAATCCAGTTTTTAGTACTTATAGAGGCTATGATACGCATACTAGACAGCAAGTAAAATTTTTAAATAATAATGAAAACGGTGGTTATACCCTACAAATCAATACGACCGAAGGTTTTTTTGGAGACAATCAAGCCGTAGGTAGCTTTGAGCGAGCCTTAAACAAATGGCAGTGTCAAACAGGTGTTAATTTTCAATTAGATAAGACTGGTACGACAACTGCTTTTGCTAATGATGGAATATGTGTTATTCAATATAGTGCATTTCTGCCTGCGGGTGTATTAGGCGTAGCGACTTCCCGTTTTAAATCTGTGGGGAATAGTACCTGTAGCCAAGAAAATACTTTATGGTATTTAAAAGAATTTGATATACAATTTATTCCTAATAGTCAAATGACTTCAGGTTATAGTTGGAATTTTTCGGAAGGTAATCCAAGCCTTCAACAATTTGATTTTGAAAGTATAGCGTTGCATGAACTAGGTCATGCACATGGTCTTGGGCATATCGTTGGAACAGAGCATGTCATGCATTATTCCGTAACAAATGGAGAAGCCAGAAAAAATTTAAGTGAACAAGAAGTTGCTGCTGGGTTGCATAAAATGGCTTATAGCATGGAAACGAATTGTATCAGTCGATTTGCTCCTATGGAAGCATTAGAATTGAGTTGTGTCTCGCAAGAAGTAACAGCCAATATTGGAGCGAAAGTAAAATTGTTTTTAGAAGGCAATTTTAATGACCAACTACAAATTATGGACACCAATCTTTCAAATGATGGTTTATTGCCTATGCAGCAGCCATTTACCGATGCTCCTTTTGCTTATCTGGGTGACGAAAGGATAGAAACCCTTCCGAGTAATGTTGTAGATTGGGTATTATTGCAAATACGAGACGAGGCAGATATGACCAATATTTTAGCAACCAAAGCCTTCTTGCTTAGAAAAGATGGCTTGGTGATCAATACAGATGGAAGTGAATTATTGGTCTTTGATAATCTACCCGAAGGGAATTATTATATCGCTGTTTTTCATAGAAGCCATTTGCCGATTATTAGTTTGGATACCCATCCTTTTAATGAAAACGCTATGCTTTATGATTTTACCCTTACCGAGTCAGCAGCCATGGGAACAGCTCAATTAAAAGCCAATCAAAACGTCTTTCTGATGAATGCAGGAGACTTTGATGGAAATGGAGTCATCAATAGTCAAGATTATAATTTGTGGAAACAAAATAGTTCTGCCGTAAATGTCTATTTATCTGCCGATGTAGATGGCAATGGAATTATTAATAATTTGGATTATAACCTTTGGAAATCAAATCGGAGTAAGATTGGGTTGATTTCTATTTCGGAGTGATGAATGCTTTTATTCATACCGCAAAGACTCAATAGGATCCAACCGAGAAGCCTTCAAAGCAGGATACAAACCTGACGCTAATCCAACAATCATACAGATTGTAAAACCTAAAAATATCCAAGCCCAAGGCACTAGAAAATTTCCACCAATCATAATGGTGACTAAATTTCCTATCAAGATTCCTAAGATGATACCAACGATACCCCCCATTTGGCAGATAACAACGGCCTCTGTTAAAAACTGAACTAGGATATTTTGTCGAGTAGCCCCTAAAGCTTTACAAACGCCAATTTCTCTAGTTCGTTCTGTAACTGAAACTAGCATAATATTCATTAAGCCGATGGCTGCACCAAGCAAAGTAACCATACCAATAGCAATGGTCGCTCCTCGAAGCATGACTGTGTTTTCTTTAAGGATTTCAACGATACCATCACTTTTTCGCATTTCAAAATCGTTTTCTTGTGCTAATTTCAGTCCTCTAATATTCCGAAACAATCCTATGGCTGACGAAGAAGCATCATCTAATTGTGCGGCATTTTTAACGGCAACCGTTACACCATAATTAGTTCTACGAGTTCCGTATTGTCGCTTCACATTTAATAAGGGAACATAAACTGCTTTATCGCTATTGGATCCCATACTAGAACCTTCTGACTTCAGGACACCGACTACCTTATATTTTGCATTTCCAACAGAAACCACTTTGCCAATGGCAGTTGCACCTTTTTTATCAAAAAGTATATTGACCATTTCTGAACCAAGAATGGCTTTCCGATTCCCATTATCTACCTCTGTTTTGGTAAAATTTCGACCGTATTCTATTTCATAATCATTAATGTCCACCCCATTTTCATCAATGCCATATAAAGTAATATTTGGATTGGTTTTTTCATCGCCATACCTGACTTCCGCCAAACTTGTTCCTCTTGCGGAAATGGTAATAATTGCGCCGTAATCAAATTTTTCTTTAAAGTCTACTGCTTGTTTAAAGGTAATTGGCTCTCCTCGTCTGGAACGTCTACCACCTCTATTTCCTTTAACGGTTTCTCTTTTCGGCACCACCTTAAAAGAATTAGCCCCCAATCCAGAGAAACTATCACTCATAGAAAAAATGATGCTATCAATAGCGGTTAAAATGCCAACTAAAGCCATGATGCCAAAGGCGATAATCATTAAGGTTAACGTAGCTCTTAGTTTATTGGCTCTAACGGAACTTAAGGCTTGTTTTATATTTTCTAGTAAATTCATTTTGTAGGGTGCTGTAGCATCATTCCAAAGTTATTAGAATTGCTTGGTCAATTGTTTTAGAGCTTGTTGGGGATTTATTAATTGGTCTGTAAATGTCCCTTTTCCCCTTATACTTCGTTGCAAAAATCCTCATTACCCAAAGGGGTAACTCAGTTTTTTGCGCCTCGTCTAAGCAAAAAATGAACTATTTTCGACTCAAAGAACAAACTCTCAACAAGCTCTAAAAGAAAAGCATAAAATAGTTAGACAAAAATAAAACTAAAATCTCCAATTATCTTGTTTGTTCGATGAATGGAAGTTTTCTATAGAGATATAAGGGATTTTCTACTAATAGATAGAATACTTCACTCTTTTTTGCGATACCATGCTTTTAATAAATTAGGCAAAGACCGTAAAGCCGCCAACTCTCTATACATCCGCTTAACTTCTCCAGCAGGATAGCCAAAATAATTACGGTTTGCTTTTAGGTTTTTCGTAACACCAGATTTGCCTAAAACGGTTACATGATCACCAATTTTAAGTTTTGCGCCTACGCCTACTTGACCATATAAAATAACATGATCGCCAATAATCGTTTTACCACCAATTCCTACTTGAGCTGCCATCAAACAACTTTTACCAATAACAACACCATGACCAATATGTACCTGACCATCTAATTTAGTTCCCTTACCAATAATCGTATCGCCAGAAACACCTTTACAAATCGTACATCCTGCACCTATTTCGACATCATCCTGAATGATTGTTCGGCCACCCGAGCGCCATTTTTTATAACCATTTTGAGTAGCTTTATAATAGAAAGCATCTGCCCCAATAATCGAACCCGATTCAATGGTGACATTATCGCCAATAATGGTATAATCTCTAATAGTGACATTCGATTGGATGTAACAATTTTTACCAATTTTAACATGATTACCAAGGATAACATTTGGTTCAATAATACTGGAAGGGTGTACAAGGCTAGTAGTGCTTATCAATGCATTTAAAGGGCTGAAAGGTCGGTACTGCCGAACTAATTTATTATAAGCTTCAAAAGGTTTATCCAGTACTATTAATGTCTTTCCTGATGGTGGTTCTACTACATTATTTATCAAGATAACACTAGCGGCAGAGTTCAACGCTTTTTGATAATATTTCTCAACATCTACAAAAGTTAAATCTCCTGCGACTACTTTATGAATTTCATTAATTCCTGTGATTTCAAATGCTGGATGGCCTATAATTTTATTAGGGGCTAATTGTTTGGCTAAATCGCTAACTTTTATAGGCAAAGATAATTTCATTTTTTGCTTCAAAAGTACAAATTCTCTTTAAAATAAGTGTTTAAAATTAGCATAAGAACCTTGATTTTTTAATCCTTACCAATCAATTGTTATACTCCCTATTTCCAAGGTTTTATTTTGTGGAATTTATTAAAAAAATAAATATTTTATAACTAACTGATAATTAATTAATTAAAACATAAAAATCTTTTAGTGAATAGTAAATATTTACTACAAAAATATTCAAAAATAAAAATTGTCTTTTAATGATTTTTTCACCGCTAGTTTAAGGAGATTTTCTCTTTAAAAAAAGGTAAAAAAATTGTATTTTTGCAGAATGGCAGAAAAAGACGAAAATAAAAATAAGGCCGCTAATAACGGCAACTATGGAGCAGATAATATTCAAGCACTTGAAGGCTTAGAAGCAGTAAGAAAAAGACCTGGTATGTATATCGGTAGTACCGATACCAAAGGACTTCATCATTTGGTTTGGGAGGTGATTGATAACTCTATTGATGAGCATTTAGCAGGGCATTGTGATACAATACACACTACGATTCATCCTGATAATTCTATTACCGTACAAGATAATGGGCGAGGTATTCCAGTTGGGATGCATGCAAAGTTGCAAAAATCGGCTTTAGAAGTTGTAATGACTGTTTTACATGCAGGTGGTAAGTTTGATAAAGATACTTATAAAGTATCTGGTGGTTTGCACGGTGTGGGGGTTTCTTGTGTGAATGCTTTGTCTATTCATTTAAAAGCACAGGTTCATAGAGAAGGACAAATTTATGAACAAGCATATAGTAAAGGTATTCCTCAAACGCCTGTAGAAAAGAAAGGAACGACTGACATTAGAGGTACTTTTATTACCTTTCAGCCAGACCCTGAAATCATGGAGACGCTAGTCTACAAATATGATGTATTGGCAGGAAGGATGAAAGAATTGTCTTATTTGAATCAAGGGTTGACCTTAACATTAACAGATGAAAGAGAAAAAGACGAAGAAGGCAATTTTAAAACCGAATCTTTCCATTCAGAAGGAGGCTTAGTAGAATTTGTTCAGTTTTTAGATGAATCAAGAACATCTTTAATTGGTTCTCCTATTCATGTTACAGGTAAGAAAGAGGGAGTTGAGGTAGAGGTGGCGATGAATTACAACACTTCTTTCTCTGAAAGTCTATTCTCTTTTGTTAATAATATTAATACAAGAGAAGGAGGGACGCACGTTAACGGTTTTAGAAGAGCAGTTAATCGGGTATTCAAACAATATGGAGAAGAAAATGGATTTTTCAAGAAATTAAAATTCAGTATATCTGGCGAAGATTTTAGAGAAGGGTTAACCGCAGTTGTTTCTGTTAAAGTACCAGAACCACAATTCAAAGGACAAACAAAAGGAGAATTAGGAAACTCAGAAGTAACAGCAGTTGTATCTCAATGTGTAGGAGAGGCGATTAAACATTACTTAGAAGAAAACCCTAAGGATTCCAAAAAGATTGTTGACAAGGTTATTCTAGCAGCTACGGCACGGCACGCTGCCCGGAAGGCAAGAGAGATGGTACAACGTAAGAATGTACTAACAGGTAGTGGTTTACCCGGTAAATTATCTGATTGTTCGTCTAAAGATCCTGTTGAATCTGAGATTTTCTTAGTAGAGGGAGATTCGGCAGGCGGAACAGCCAAACAAGGTCGGGATAGAGTTTTCCAAGCTATATTACCATTAAGAGGTAAGATTCTGAATGTAGAAAAAGCAATGGAACATAAGATATATGAAAATGAAGAAATCAAGAATATGTTTACTGCTTTAGGCGTACGGATTGAAGAAGGGGAAGATGGGGAACGTTCTTTGAACTTAGATAAATTACGGTATCACAAAATAGTCATCATGTGTGATGCCGACGTCGATGGTAGTCACATTGTAACCTTGATTTTAACCTTCTTTTTCCGCTACATGCGTCCGTTGGTAGAACAGGGATATATTTATATTGCCACACCTCCTTTATACTTAGTGAAGAAAGGTAAAAATTCTGTTTACTGCTGGGATGAGGATGAACGAACACAAGCCGTTAGTAGCCTAGGTAAAGGGGAAAATGATACTTCAGTAAAGATTCAAAGATATAAGGGATTAGGAGAGATGAATGCAGATCAATTATGGGATACAACGATGGATCCTGAAACTAGAATCTTACGACAGGTAACGATTGAAGATGCCATTGAAGTAGATAGGGTCTTTTCTATGTTGATGGGAGACGAAGTACCACCACGAAGACAGTTCATTGAAGAGAATGCGCATTATGCGAATGTAGATGCGTAGAATAGAGTAGAGAATAGAGATAAACTTGAAAAAAGAAATATTTTCAAGGAGTTACTTTAAATAAAAAAGCCTTTGCTTACTAATTTAAGCAAAGGCTTTTTTATTGGTATCATGGAATATCTTAAAAAAGAAAAGAGCTTCTAGAATTTTGATTTCTAGAAGCTCTTTAATTATCTTAAAATTCTATTTAAGAAAGGTTTGTTTACCGTGAATCATCTTTAGAATCCGTAAGTTAAACCAACTGCAGAATAAGTTTGTAAGTCAGGGCTTTCAAAGTCAGCACCTCTGATACCAAAAGTTACACCTACTCCTATTCCTTTCCAAACATCAGCAACATTAAAAGAGTTAATCCAAGTGTATTCAAATAATCCTACTGATGTTACACCAGTACCCAAATCTAATAAATTTGCTTCCATTGGAGTTAATTCAGCGTCAGATCCATAAGGTAAAAAAGCACCAAGGTTAGATGACCAAATAATACCTTTTCCAAATTCACGTGTGTAAGTAGCTTTAACTTTTGCACCTACTCCAGATTGGCTGCTAACAGCATCAAAAGCAGAAAAAGCAAAATGCAGCGTTAATGGGTGTACGATAACAACCAAATCAGGAACTTGATGAGGTGTCCATGTAAAACCAGCACCAATATCAAAAGTACCCGGTGCTAAGAAACTAAATATAGAAGTATTCAAATCTCCTAAAGCAGATATTGCAATATCTTGATTTAATCTAAAACCATACAAAGAAGAACCAATTAATAGGTCTCCGTTTCTATCTCCAAGAAAACCAGTTCCTTGCTGATCATCATCTGTATCGTTATCTAATCCTTGCCAGCTAATATTTGTAATAAGGGTATTTCTCCAAAAACTCTTTTCCTTAATATTATTAGCAAAAGCATTAATACCTAGATTTAATATAGATGAAGAACTATTACGATTAGCGTTTGCTGCCCAATTGCTAGTACGGCCAAAATTCAAGCCTACCGAACCAGTCAAGCCTTTCTGCCAGCCTGATAAAATTTCAATTTTCTTAGCTAAGTCACCAATTTCGCCATTGAAGGCATCCGCTTTAGCTTGTTCTGCAGCTTGCTGAGCCTCTAAATCAGCTTTCTTAGTTTTTAATTCGTCAAGCGTTTGAGCCTGTAAACTAAGAATTGTAAAAAATGCAAATAGCGTAAAAGTTAGAATCCTTTTCATTTTTTTCATTTTTAATGTTGAAAATAGATGCAATGACATACCTCAATTCAATGATGCCATTGAGTTAATTTTAGTTGTTAGTAATAATATAATAATGAAGAAATAATCAGAAACTAATTAGTTAGTATTCTGCTATATAAAATATTTAATGTGTTATTAATCAACAATAAAAATATTGTAAATATTAATATATGAGTTGATTTTAAAATAGTTTAGAATTTAAAATCTATATTGTTAAAATTAATGTATTTCAATTCCTTTCTCCATTAATTTACTTAATGGAAAAACGGTTTTTGAAGTAGCTGTTTTTACAGCAAAAGAAGTATTATCTATCTCTATAATATCTCCTTTTATTCCATCAATAGTAACGGTATCTCCAATCATAAATTTACCTTTTGCATAAAAAGAAGCTAATAAATTAGCCATCATTCCTTTAGATGCTAAACCATAACCAAATGCAAATGCACCAACAGCACCAGCGATAATAATCATCAAATTAGATTTGATAAAGTCTGTTTCGATACCAGCTTGGTCTAAAGCACTCATGGTAACAGAAAGAAAAATAAAATAAAAAACGACACTAGCAATTATCTTTGCGGAGGGAATACCCAAAGATTGACAAGCCGTTAAGACCACCCCTCTAATCGTATCCGCAACTACTAAGCCAATAATAAAAAAGATAAGTCCTGTTAATAATTTAGGGAGATAACTGATAAAATCAGTTAGTAAATTAGTCACCGCTTCTACGCCTAATTTATCTGTTGCTACAATAAGCGTAATCAACATAAAAATATAGTAGATGACTTTACTGATTACATTACTCGGCAAAATCTTCATATTAGCTTGTCGAACAAGATCAATGTCGTTTAATTTATCCGCTAAGTCATCAATTCTGATTGCCTTTAAAATTCTTTTGATAATGCTTGCAACTAATTTTGCTATAATCCAACCTATAATTAGGATAGCTAATGCAAAAATTAAATTAGGAGCAAACTCCCGAAGTTGTTGTAATATATCTTCTAAAAGTTCCATTTATAATAAAGTATGAAGTTTGGTTTTAGAGTTTTTTTGGAAACTCAGAAGGTTAAAAAATTGTTTAGAACCTTCTGAGTTTTTAGTTTTTTAATAAACTTTGGGTGTTCTTACAAAAAAATTGAAAACTTCTTAATTTTCAGATGGTCCACCGGGCATACCGCTGCCAGGTTCTGTTGGTGAACCATGTCCGCTAGTATGAGAAAAGGTGTTATTGGGGCGTTCTACATTTTTCCCTCCAGTCATCATTACAAAAACAGCTACAATTTTTGTGAGGTACAATTCAACCATGCTGCCCATGGTTCTCATATTGTCCAAGCTATTGTGGACATTATTACCGATAATACCTAATGACGATTGAGTAAATCCATCCATTTCTTCTTCTTCTAATCTTTGGAAATTGTTCATGATAATCAATTTTAGAAAACGCTATGATTCATAGTAAATTTAAGTAGTTAGTAGTTAATTATGTTTAAGTTTGTTTGAATTTATTTTCGTAAACTTTTTGAGCTTTGTGTTTTGCTCGTTTAAGCTTCATTTTGATAGCACTCTCTGATTTATTCAACGTATCAGAAATTTCTTTAATGGACATATCGTCTTGATATTTCATCAACAGGACTGCTTTATCGCCAATTGGTATGGTATCTAAAACAATCTTCAACTTCTTAACTTCCATTTCTAATAATGCACTATCAGGCACTTCCTCTGCGAGGTCGGGTGCACGCTCAATATCATCAGAAAAGATATTTCCACTTTTTTTCTTCTTTCTAATTAGATCTATACAGTAGTTATAAGTGATAGAATATATCCAAGTAGAAAACTTAGATTTCCCTCCAAATTTAGAAAGATTTAGAAAAATCTTTAGAAAAATATCCTGTGTGGCATCTTGTGCAATTCCTTCATCCTTTAGTAAAGAGATACACTTACTAAATACCTTAGTGGAATACTTTCCATAAAGTTGGTCGAAATACCTTGAATTTTGAGTTTCGAGGTAATGGCGAATGAGCTCTTCATCCGATATCTTCATCTTATGTAATGACTTCTCCAAATGAATTTGGTTTGTACTATTTATACACAAAGGTAATAAACAAGTACAAATTTTTTTACTCTAATCGAAGGGTGTGAGGACTTGTTGTGTGTTGGATGTGCTAATTCTATAATATAGCTATGTGATTGAGACGGACATTTTTTGGAAATGGGTACACTTTTTAAAAAAAAATCTTAAAAAAATCTTAAATATTAAACCATTTAAGCAATTTAATTTGTACAAATAATACAGAGTCAAAACAAATTAATGCTTTGATAGCCAACTAATTAGCTATTAACTAAATAGTATTTTCTTTAATTTAAGCATTAAGTTGATTAAGAAATAACCAAGCAAGATTACATTTTAAGGAAAAGTATTTTAAAAATTAATTAACAATTTGAAAGTAGATAGAGCAGAAATAAATGTGTAAATATTTTTATTTTTAAATGTGTACTTTAATAATTTTTTCACATGCTGCGTCCAACATTTGATATATTTTCTCAAATCCTCCTTCATAATAAGGATCAGGAACTGCTCTATTTTGATTAGGATAAGCATAATTTAAAATCAACTTTACCTTTATTTTTTGTGTATCAGTTCTAGCCATGCTAATAATATTTGAATAGTTAACGCTATCCATAGCTAGTATCAAATCAAATAGATCCAAATCTTCTGCTCCAAATTGTCGAGAGCGTTGGTAAGTCAAATCTATTCCATGCGCTTTGGCAACAGCAATAGAACGATTATCAGGCAATTCTCCAACATGCCAACCACTTGTCCCAGCGGAATCGACCTCCCAAGATAAATTTCTTTCTTTTATTTTTTGTTGTAAAATACCTTCTGCCAAAGGCGAGCGACAAATATTGCCTAAACAAACCATTAAGATTTTCATGACTAGTTATTTTTTAATACTAACTACTAAGCACCTAAATCAATTAAAATGAAAATCAAAATTCAAATTAAAAATTTGTCCCTTGATTTCATCAAATTGAAGCCTCCTTCGGAGGGAATAGAAAATCAAAAATTATCGACATTTCAAATCCTGCCTGCCGGCAGGCAGGTATCGACAATTTGTTG
>CAZXYA010000253.1:0-12366 GCA_964644655.1 uncultured Saprospiraceae bacterium
GATTCTCTCACCCTTAAAAATCCTCCTGCGAGGCGACGAAGTCGCCGAGCAGGATTTAAACTTATTTAATTTACAGCGTAGTAAGTGTAATTTTTTCATTTTTAACAATTTTACATCTTACACATTATTTATCTTTAAACTCTACTCTTTATTTTTAAGGGGGCAAAGCTACGAAAACAAGTGGGAATATTAAGTAGGTTACGGATTGTTTTATCAACGACAATTTTGCGAAAAAGCTTTAGAAAGCAGCATTTAAATTGGTAGAATATAAATAGGAGGTTTATTTTTGGACGAATTCCTAAGATTTTCTCAACAATTCTAAACTAATAACTGGAAATTTTATTTAGTTTTTTATAAATTATACTCTACACGCAAAACATAGAAATAATTTTAGTAGGTAGAGTAATAAATTATAGTTGAGTAACAAAAAATCTTGTTGTAGGCAATCCTATCTTAGAATATCCATCTCGAAGTTATTATGCACAACATTTTATATATTTTCTTTCCTAAATTGATGGCGATTTTGCTTTTTGGCCTCTTTACCCAAACTGCTGCTGCTCAATTACTAACTAGGCACCCCAAAGTTATTGATTTAATAACCGAAATAGTCCCTCAGGTTGAAGAGGAGGAGTCTGTCCAATTTGATATTACTAGAGAGATGGAGATTATTTTAAAATATGCACGTACGCCAATTGACCCGCTTAAAAGAAATATGAGTGTGGATCAATTTTTAAATCGGTATCATCCTTATTACGAAACTACCTTATTGCGAAATGGAGATATTGCCTATCTAAAATTTTACTATGAAAAATATCTAAGAACAATGGGAGAATGTTTAGATTTAGCAAGAGGTAAGCCCCTTGAATTTGGCACAACTAGAAGGACATTTTTTAAGCAATCTACTTTTGAAACCCGTAAAGAAAAAAGAATTTATTGGCGGAAATTTAATGCTAAAAGAAATGAGTTAGTTGCTAATTTTTTCCATTTTCGACAATATATTATACCTGCCGTTTCTACCGAAATTTCCTTAATTCTTCAAGAAGAACATTTTCCTGAGCTGACGCAATCTATGAATCAACTAGAGAATTTAGATGGCACACCGCTAGAGGTAGCTATTTATTCAAATCGCTTTTTAGATATTCCTAACCGAAAGAATGCCGTTATTGCAGGCTTGTCCATTATTTCAAAATGCCAAGATGTTTTCACCTCTGGAAGTCCTGCTGTAAGAGATGCTTTCCCCGGTCTTCGGGGTAGTAATAAGGGATTAACCGTCCATTTACGTTTATTTGAAAATGGCATTACTTTGTCCCATGAATTAGGTCATTTGTATTATCTTTATCATAAATGGGAAGAATATGTGGTTTATATCCGAAGGAAAGGAAAAAATTATGAAGAAGGAGGACATGGGCATGATGATCCTAGTGGTCTAGCTGCTAAAATGACAGAAGAGGGGAAGATGCCTTTTTAGTAATAACTCACAACCTATATATTTCCTAATTCCTACAAAAAATACTAGCTTTAGGTTTTAATTGATAATTGAATTAAAATCAACCTTATATATGAAAAAGCTATTATTGCTACCTTTTTTTATTTACTTATCTTTTCTACTCTCTGCTCAAAATCAGCCACCTTTTACTCCTGCCAATCAGCGAATGCAGGCTTTCGAACAGCGCAAAGCCCTAAAAGCAACTTCTATAATTAATACTATTCCTTTTAGAAATGTTGGTCCAACCGTGTTTAGTGGTAGGGTGGTAGATGTAGCGGTTTCCCCAACTGATCCTAGTCATTTTTATGTGGCTTATGCTTCTGGCGGTTTGTGGAAAACAACAAATAACGGGGCTTCCTTTACGCCAATTTTTGATAAAGAAGCGGTGATAACAATTGGCGATATAGCCGTAGATTGGACAAAAAATATTATTTGGATAGGAACGGGAGAAAATAATTCTAGTCGTTCTTCTTATGCAGGTGTAGGTATGTATAAAAGCGAGGATGGAGGCGAGACATGGCAACATAAAGGCTTAGCAGAAACCCACCATATTGGACGAATTATTCAACATCCTACGGACCCTAATACAGTTTGGGTAGCTGCCTTAGGCCATTTGTATTCCCCCAACAAAGAAAGAGGAGTTTATAAAACAACTGATGGTGGAGATACCTGGCAAAAGACTTTATTTGTGAATGAAAATGCAGGAGGAGTAGATTTAATTATCGACCCGAATGATGCGAATACGCTTTACACAGGCATCTGGCATCGAGAAAGACGAGCTTGGGATTTTGTCGAATCAGGAGTGGGGTCTGGTATTTATAAAAGTACAGATGGAGGAACGAATTGGGCAAAAGTATCTATGGAAAATAGCGGTTTTCCAGATGGAGAAGGGGTAGGAAGAATTGGTTTAACCATTCATCCAAATAATGGGCAGTCGAGAATTTATGCTGTTTTAGATAATTATTTTCGTAGAGAGAAGGAAGCGGACGAAAAAACAGCAGATGGCTTAACCAAAGATGATTTAAGAAGCATGTCCAAAAGCGAATTTTTAGCTTTAGAGAAAGGAAAATTAGGCAAGTTTCTAAAAAGCAACCGATTCCCAAAGAAGTATGCTGCTGATAAAGTTCGTAAAATGGTGGAAACCGATAAAATTAAGCCCCTTGCTTTGGTAGAATATTTAGAAGACGCCAACTCCCTATTATTTGATACGCCCGTTATTGGTGCAGAAGTTTATCAATCGGATGATAATGGTAAAACTTGGAAAAGGACACATGAAGACCATTTGGAAGCCGTCCATTTTTCTTATGGCTATTATTTTGCTCAAATTAGAGTTGCTCCGAATGATGTTAACAAAGTATATGTACTAGGTTATCAAGTATTACTGTCAGACGATGCGGGTGTTAATTTCCAAACGATTAATGGAGATAACGTACACGCTGACCATCATGCTCTTTATGTGAATCCCAACCGAAGCGGTCATTTAATTTTAGGAAATGATGGTGGAATAAATATTAGTTATGATGATGGAGAACATTGGATTAAATGCAATTCGCCAGCTCTTGGTCAATTTTATGCCGTGGCGGTAGATTTGGAGAAACCCTATAATATTTATGGAGGTTTGCAGGATAATGGTGTTTGGATGGGACCAAGTACTTATAAAGCAAGTACTCGATGGCATGGAAGCGGACAATATCCTTATAAGGCTATTATGGGCGGAGATGGGATGCAAGTAGCCGTAGATACTAGAGATAATGAAACGGTCTATACAGGTTTTCAATTTGGCAATTATTTTAAATTAAACACTAGAACAGGTGATAGACAATATATTACGCCAAAGCATGAATTGGGCGACCGACCCTTGAGATGGAACTGGCAATCACCCATTCAAATTTCTACACATAATCAAGATATTATTTACTTTGGGTCGAATAAACTACATCGGTCTATGAAACAAGGGGCAGATTTTGAAGAAATTTCTGGAGATTTAACAACGGGAGGAAAAAAAGGCGATGTGGCCTTTTCTACTTTGACAACTATTCACGAATCGCCCCTGAAATTTGGACTGATTTACGTGGGCACCGATGATGGATTAATTCATGTCACAAAAGATGGTGGGTATCAATGGGAACAAATTACAACTGGTTTGCCAAAAGATCTTTGGGTAACTAGAGTTTGGGCCTCAGCCCATGAGGAAGGAACGGTTTATGCTGCTTTAAACGGCTATCGTTTTGATGATTTTGGTGCTTATCTATATCGCTCCAAAGATTATGGGACAACTTGGGAATCAATAAGCGCCAATTTACCTGCTGAACCGATTAATACCATAAAGGACGATGCAAAAAACGACCATTTATTATATGTGGGTACAGATAATGGCTTGTATGTTTCTATAGATAAAGGCGCTTCTTTTATGCTGATGGACAAGGATTTACCAGCAGTAGCAGTTCATGATATTGTGATTCATCCAACAGCTAATGAAATGGTAGTGGGTACACATGGACGCTCTATTTATGTGGCTGACGTTGCTCATTTACAGGGGTTAACGCCTGCTGTTTTAGCTAATGAAATACATGCTTTTAGTATGGAGAATGTTAAACAAAGTAGTCGTTGGGGCACTCGTCGTAGCATGTGGAGCGAAGTCAATGAACCAAATGTGGAAATTCCTTTTTACACTAAAAATGATGGAAACGTAACCATTAATATTCAATCTGAAGATGGTATTACCCTAAAATCTTTAAATACGGAGGCTACAAAAGGTTTAAATTATGTAAATTATGATTTGACGGTAGCGGAAAACGGTGTAAAGGTATTGGAGAAAATCGTGAACATGGAATTAAAAAAAGGAGCCAAAAAGAAGGAAATCAAAGCGGCCAAAGATAATGGGGCTTTTTATTTGGTCAAAGGCACTTATCAAGTGGAATTGACGAAGAATGGTGAAACAGTTACACAAAAATTGCTGATAAAATAACTGGGTACCTTACATTTGCAGTTTAATTAATTCATCATTCAGAATTAAACCTAATATGTCCAAAACGATTTTAATAAAAGAAGTTCAAATAGTCAACGAAGGAAAAATTACCACGTCCGATATATATATCAAAAATGGTCGCATCGAAAAAATAGCGAATAATATTGATAAAAACGCAGCCATAGAAATAGGAGGAAATGGCAAACATTGTATACCGGGTATTATCGACGACCAAGTACATTTTAGAGAGCCAGGTCTGACCCATAAATCGGATTTATACACCGAACCACGGGCAGCGGTAGCGGGAGGAACTACTTCCTTTATGGAAATGCCGAATACCAAACCAAATACCTTGACGCAAGAATTATTGGAAGATAAATATCAAATTGGTGCTAGGAAATCATTGGCGAATTATTCCTTTTTTATGGGAGCATCTAATGATAATTTAGAAGAAGTATTGAAAACGAATGGAAAAAATGTCTGTGGAGTTAAGATATTCATGGGTTCTTCTACTGGAAATATGCTAGTAGATAATGAAAAGACGTTGGACAATTTATTTAGAAATGTACCATTGTTAATTGCGACGCATTGTGAAGATGAGGCAACGATTCGGGCTAATAATGCAGCCTTTAAAGAAAAATATGGAGAAAATGCTCATGCTCGCCAACATCCAATTATTCGAAATGTTGAAGGCTGTTATAAATCTTCTTCTTTTGCAGTAGATCTTGCCAAAAAGCATAATACTAGATTACATATTTTACATATCTCGACTAAAAAAGAACTGGATTTATTTAGAAATGATATTCCATTAGCCGATAAGCGAATTACTGCGGAAGTTTGTGTTCATCATTTGCATTTTAACAGCAAAGATTACGAAAAATTAGGCAACCAAATAAAGTGTAATCCAGCTATTAAAGATAGAAAACACCAAGCGGCTTTATTTCCAGCTTTATTAGATAATCGCTTGGATATTATTGCAACTGACCATGCGCCACATACTTGGGAAGAAAAAAATCAAGAATATTTTAAAGCACCAGGTGGCGTTCCTACCGTCCAACATTCCTTGAATATGATGCTTGGGTTTTATCATAAAGGCAAAATTAGCTTAGAGCGCATTGTCGAAAAAATGTGTCATGCGCCAGCCATTTGTTTTAAAGTGGAAGACAGAGGTTATATTAGAGAGGGTTATTGGGCAGATTTAGCCATTGTAGATGTGAATAAAAAGTGGAAAGTAATGAAAAAGAACATTCATTATAAATGTGCTTGGTCTCCTTTTGAAAACAAATTTCTAAAAGGAAAAGTGAGTCATACCATTGTAAGTGGACATTTGGCTTACCAAGATGGACAATTTTTTGAGGATAAAAAAGGAGAGCGATTGACTTTTAAACATTGATTTAAGAATCCTGGTTGCTAATGGTTTAGGGGTTAAGTTGCTGACAGTTGAGAAGCGTTGTCAGTTGCCGGTTATCAGTTAGATTAGCAACTAGGGAACTGACAACCGATAACTGACAACACTTCAAATTAAACTGGTATTTATTTAATTTCTAGACCACTAGTTACCATAGAACAACTAGCTAGTAACTAAAAGCTCCTCCTTCTTTGCCAAAATTATTTGAATATCGACTTCGGCTTGTGCTTTAAATTGTTCGTATAATATAGGTAATTGATCCAAATTAATTTTTTTATAGCAGTATTCATCCATTTTAGTAATGAGCGGTGTTAGTTTAGGTAAACCGATTATATTGATGGTCGATTTTATTCGATGGGCATCATAATGAAAAATTTTTAAATCATTTTCAGCTAAGCCTTTTCCCATTTGCTCAATAGCAACAGGCAATTGATCTAAGAATATATCAAACATTTCAATTTGTAACTTTGGCCTATTTTTGAAACTCTTTTCTATGTGAGCAAAATAAGGCGTCTCAAGTGTACGATTAACTGTTTTCTGGAATATTACGTTTGGGGCGTTAGGAGTTGGATTCTTTCTAAAAATTTTTTTCATTTCTCTAATTATTAATTGTGGTGGAAATGGTTTACCAATATAACTTTGGATATTTAACTTTTTAGCATGATTGGCTTCTTTTTCATTAGCACTTGCGGTCAATACAATAATTGGACTTTTTTGATTAATCGCACTATCATCACTTCTAAGTTTGGCAATTAATTCAAGTCCATTTCCATCTGGTAATTTTACATCTGATAGGATACAATCGTATAATTGTTGACCTATTTTCTGATAGGCGACTGCTAAATTTTCAGCTATATCTAAAGTAATTTGACCACTTGCGAATAAATTTTGAGCATAGATTAAATTGGCTTCATTATCTTCTATCAGCAAAATCTTTTTATGCTGCCAATTACTTGGAATATTAAAACCTGATTGTTGGAGTGGTAAACTCTTTAAAATAGAGGCAGTAGGAATGTCAAAGGATAAATAGACAGAAAAGGTAGTTCCTTCATCAATAGTACTTTTTACCTTTATCTTCCCATCCATCAATCGTATTAATTGTTTGACAATATTTAGGCCTAAGCCAACACCCTCTAAACTATTTTCTTTTTTATGATTTAATTGGGTGAAATTATCAAAGACCGAGTTTAATTTGCTTTGGTTAATCCCGATGCCTGTGTCTTTTATATCAAATTGACAATCAATTTTTCCTTCTTTTTGTTTAAGCAGGTGTACCTTTAAAATGATAGATCCTTTTTCTGTAAACTTAATGGCATTATTTAATAAATTAAGCAATACCTGATAAATTCGAGTGCGATCTCCTATTAAAAAAATTGGCACATCAGGAGATACTTCGAAGATTAAATTTAATCCTTTACCTTTAGCCTTGAATGCTAAAATACTTTTTAGATCATTCAATAAGTTTTCAAAAGAAAAAGGTTCGTGTAACAAAAAAGTTTTACCAGCATTGATCTTAGATAAATTTAGGAGATCATTGATAATGACTAATAAATTATCCGCAGATCCTCTAATAATCTCTGTGAACTTACGCTGTTCTTGGTTTAAAGAAGAATTTTCTAACAAATGGCTCATCCCTAAAATTCCATGTAACGGAGTCCTTAATTCATGACTTACATTTGCAAATAATTTTTCTTTAAAGGCAGTTTGTTCTTCTGTTAGTGATTTTTGGTGTTTTAAATTTTCACTTTGAATTTTTAGCTCTGTAATAGTATGTTCTAAAATTTGTTTCGTTATTTGCTTGTCTTGAATCGTTCTTTTTAATTTAAATTCATTTTTCTGAAATTGTTTCTTAAGTTGAGCTAACTGATCTAAAAATAAAACTTTAACCTGCTCCTCTTGGAGATGAGGAAGAAATTTTTCTTCCAATTGTTTTAATAGCAGGGTATAATTAGACATTTTGAGGATTATTTTATTTGCATTCTTTTAATAGGACTAAACTACAGGTTTCATTATAAAAATGCGCAGCACCATGATTTTGTTGACCGACTTCCCCGTAGGAAAAAAAACCTGCCATTGGTTTTTTCCACACCTCGTATATTCCTTCTACCTCTTCTTCAATCATTGGTCCCAAAGACATATGTCTAGCCACACAAGAAAACATTAATAAAGCATCTACTTCTTCTCTTTTTTTAGAAAAATCTTTAAAACCTTGAATTGTTTCCTCCACTATTTCAAAACCCGGAGCAATAGAAAAACGGAAGATGTCGCCTGTTGCTACTGGACCTGCCATCCTTAAAGAACCATTATCTTCATTGGCATCTAGGGCTGCTCTCAGAATGTATGAATCCTCCTTTATGATTTGTAATGGGTATTGGGCGATGCCTAAAGATAATGTTTCTTCCTCAAAAGAATTAGCAAAATAATCCCCAAAATACCTTTTTACAACATTCAAAGCAGGTTCTTCATTTATTTCATAAATAATATTATTATGAGCCTTGGTAATTCTATTTTCTAACCCAATGGGCTGCCATCCAGATAAAGCCATGCCTTCTATGGCTATTTTATCATTATCTAGTATTAATACAGTAACAGAATTAGAACTTAGCTGTTTATTCGTAAATGTAAAAGATTTTTTCATCTGCATATCATCTCCTGCCATTCCACCAAAAATAGAAGGGTGACCATTGAGCGTTTCAGAGATGCCTTTTATTAAAGTTTCTCCACAGATATTCATTGAAAAAAGCATGATGAAAGCAGGGTTATCAAAGTGCAGTTTTGCTAATTTAGCAACTTTTTCTCCTGCTTTTGCAGAGGTTTCATAATCGGCAGCTAATTGGATGACCCTAAAATAAGCAGGAGCGATATCTAGTAATAATACAGAGATTCCTTTTTTCTGAATAGCCGTATTTCCAATTTCTCCAGCTGTTGAAGCACCAACTACTTGAATATTATGTTGATTAAAAAGGTTAGTTACGTCCTCTAAATTCTTTGAAATTGAGGCGAAAACTATAGCTAAAGTTGGTTGAAATGCTTGTTGTATGGTTGTTTGAATATGATTATTTAAGGCCTCTAAAGATTTTGTGAAAATAACTTTTGACTTCATAGACTACTATATTATGGATAAGTACTAGGTATCAGCGATGCTTTTACTAGATAAAGTTTGCCATTTATAGCCAATTAATGAAAATTTTAACAAACCCTATGCTTGGTAAATAACCTTGATTCTCTTTTGTAAGAAAAGTAGTAGTTTATAATTAGGGTGGGGGAAGGAATGAAATTTAAATTATATGTTTAGAACGGAATGAAGAACCGAAACATGTTGATGGTAAATTAGCGAGCGAAAAATTATAAATCATAGTTTATAAATCTTAAATCCATCTTAAATAAAACCAAGAGATTTATGATTTGGGCAAAACAGCTAACCTAATTTTCGGCAATTTAAACCGCTAGTGGTATAAATAACAAAAACTATGCTAGATTAGTAGAATTAAACCGCATTTTCATAAAAACTAAAATACTGTTTGTTATAATACGATGCCTATTGTTTTTATGAAAATGTCCTTGTAAATTTAATTTTGATGATATTACATCAAACTGTTTTATTCATAGATTTAATTGGATTTTTCTAGAAAATATAACCTTTGGTATTTTTTTTGCAATAGTAATTTAAAATATAAAGCTCCCTTCTTAATTTTCGATTCCCCTAAGGCTATTATTACATGGTAACTATTCTTAAACAATAATTTGCTTAGCGAACTTAACTTTCCATAGTAAATAGATTTTATGAATCCTACATCGTGATTATCAATGGCAAAATGTTGCTTATTAATACCAATATAAATCGTAACTGTTCAGCATGTCTAACAATGCAATTTATTTTTACCATTTAAGGCATATAAGTTCATTTAAGATGCGAAATAAAACCAACTATATGAACTTAAATAACTATTCCCATTAAAACTCTGATTGAAAATACGGAGCAGGTTACGGAACAAGCTATGGTAGAAAAATGCCTAGTGCTAATTTTGGTGGTGAATAGTTACTATAAATCTATTTAATTGATTAAAGGCATGTCCAATTTATTTAAAGAATACTGGGGAAATTATGTTGCTTTGGGTACCTCCAATGTAAATGAAGGACAGGAAAATGCCAAAATTAAATTGATGAATAAAGCCTATGTGTTTTGTGGCATAGGTTTTCTAATTTCTTTCTTGTTAAGGATTTTTAGTGGATACACTAGTACTGCCCTTTTAGGTCCATTAATACCCTTAATAATTTTTATAGCCTTACCCTTTTTGAGCTATTGGAATCGCCCTAAATTAGGTTGGCATATTGCAAGTATTATTATTCCTTTGGGCATTACTTTTGCGGCTACTCAAAGACCTGTATTATATCCTAATTACTTAATTTATGGCACTATTACCTTTCTATTAATTTATCTTCATGATGGGAATAAAAAGATACAATTGGGACATCTTCTATTCACATCTCTCAACGTAATTGCTTTTGCTTTACTCTCGCAAGATACTCCCTCTTCGGTGAGGCAGCAGTTTCCTATAGCCCTAACCGTAATGATTATTCTAATTGCCTTAATTGCCAATTATTTAATTATTTACGTCACCTTTGAATATAGGAAAAACAAGGAAAAGGAATTAGGCAGAGCTATTTCCCTAAAAAATGCAGCGCTAAATGCAACCAAAGATGCTACTTTAATTCTAAATAATAGTGGAAAGATTACTGGTTATAACAGGAAATATGTAGAAATGTGGGGATTAGATGAAAAGAAATTAGAGTCAGTTGGAATCAGTAATTTGATTACATCTAATTTATCAAAAATTGTTAATAAAAAAGACATACTAATTGGTTTGACTTCCATCGAAAAAGATGCTTCTATCAAAACTTTTAATGTTATACATTTATTGGATGGGAGGGTAATAGAAATTCATACACAACCTCAAATATATGAAGCCAAAATTGTCGGAAGAGTTTATAATTATAGAGAGGTTACAGAAAGACATAATGCTAATAAAAAAATAGCAGCTAGTGAAAGTTTGTTCCGAAGATTTTTTGAAGATAGTCCATTGGGTATTGCATTGCTAGATAACCCAGAGAAACCTTTCCAAAATGTCAATCTAAGATTTTGTAAGATGTTTGGGTATTCTTCGGAAGAAATTAGGAAACTCACCTTAACAGACATCTATAGCCCAGATAATTTAGAAAATCATTTGGAAGAATATCAATCTTTTTTGGAGGAAGGAAAAGATCATTTTACCTTACTTAATAAGTATCAGCATAAATCTGGAGCAATGTTTTGGGGCAATCTTAATATTTCGATTTTAAGGAATGCTAATGGTCAGAAGATTGGGGAAATGCTTATGCTAGAAGACGTAAATGAACAAAAATTACAAGAAGAGAAAATAAAAAACTTAATCATAGAATTGAAATTATTGAATGAAAAACTAGAACAAGATGTAAAGATAAGTACCGTAGATTTACAACAATCAAACCTAGAATTGCATCGATCTAATCAAGATTTGGAACAGTTTGCTTATATTGCTTCTCACGATTTACAAGAACCCCTAAGAATGGTGGGTAATTTTGTACAGCTTTTGGAAAGACAATATCGAGATAAAATTGATGAGGAAGGCAAAGAATTTATTACTTACATTGTGGATGGAGTGAGTAGAATGTCTAAACTGATTCAAAATTTATTGAAATATTCTAGAGTTGGTAGAAAAGAATCGGAACTGAGAACCATCAATCTAAAAAGAATAGTAGAAGCCAAATTATTTGGATTAAAACGAAAGATAGAAGAAACGGAAGCAAATGTGACTATTTTGGGTATGCCTACTAAGGTTTATTGCGAACCTGACCAAATAGGCATGGTATTTTATAACTTAATTACAAACGCTATTAAATTTAATTCAGCAGCTCCTAATATTGAAATAGGTTTTGAAGATAAGGCGGAAGAGTTGATGTTTTTTGTGAAAGATAATGGAATAGGTATCGATAAACGATACGAAACTAAAGTTTTTGAAATATTCAAACGATTGCACCGAAGAGAGGAGTATGAAGGCACAGGTATTGGCTTGGCACTTTGTAAAAAAATTATTGCTCGGCATGGTGGCAACATTTGGTTTGAATCAGCATTAAATGAAGGAACAGAATTTTATTTTACCATAAGTAAAAGCTTAATAAATGAGAAATATGTACCACTCGATTCAAATCTTGTTGGTTGAAGACAATGAAGGAGATGTTGTATTAATCAAAAAAGCGTTTTCCGATGCTAGATTAGCAAACAAAATTAATGTTTGTCGAGATGGACAAGAAGGCTACGAATTTTTGAAAAAAATGGGAGAATATGCCGATGCACCAACACCTGATTTGATACTTTTGGATATTAATATGCCGAAAGTAACTGGTTTGGAATTACTTGAAATGATTAAACAGGATGATGCCCTAAAAATCATTCCTGTAATTATGTTAACAACTTCAACTTCAGAA
>CAZXYA010000254.1:0-12361 GCA_964644655.1 uncultured Saprospiraceae bacterium
ATAAAATTTATTTTTTGAAACGAAATAAAATAACGATTTCCTCCCCCTAACCCCCCCTCCAAATGGGGAAAAATTCTGTGCAAAAAGCAAATCCAGAATTTTAATTGGGAGTATTTTTCACAATTCGTCTTTTGATACAGCCCCAACCAAAATAATATTATGAAAATCATAAAATATATTAGCTTTTGTTTATTAATTACTCTTTTTTCATGTGGTAAAGAACCGATTCCTAATGGACAAATATCTGAGTCACTATGGCTAGAACACAAAGGGGCACAAATGCCTATTTTGGTAGAGGGTAATATCAATTCAGGGACAATGATATTGGTAATTCATGGTGGACCAGGAGGTTCGGCTAAAGGTTATAATGAATCTAATAAATCTTTTTCTAAACCACTTGAAGAACGTTATGCTGTAGCCTATTATGACCAACGTTTGTCAGGTAATAGTCGAGGAAATTTTGACCAAGAGATTGTTACGGCTGCGCAGATGGTGGAAGATTTAGGGGTAGTAGTAGATTTATTAAAAGATAAATATGGGGAGGAGTTAAAAATATTTTTGTATGGCGTTAGTTGGGGAGGTTATTTGGGGAATGCTTATTTATCAACAGGAAATAACCAACAAAAAATTCAAGGTTGGATAGATGTAGCAGGAGCTCATAGTATTGAAAAAATAACTTATGACGGAATTGCTTTGATGGAAGAAGTCGCAACCCAGCAAATAGCGGCAAACAGTCCATTAAAAGAGGATTGGCAAGAAATATTGAATTATGTAGCAGAATTTGATACTAAAACGAATGGGAGAACCATAACACTAGAGGAGGATATTACCTTAGAAATGAATGGGCAGGCTTTCAAGGCAATGAGCCTAGCAGCAAACGATAATTTATTGGCCACTTCCACATTGGAAGATGGAGCGTTAGGAGCTGCCTTTTTTCAAGATGATAATGTTTTGACAGGACTTGGGAACAAATTTCATATGGGAGGGACTCAACTTTGGGCCGAGATTTTGACAAAGCCATTGACCGCAAAACTTAAAACAATTACGGTCCCAAGTCTGCTGTTATGGGGTAAGTATGATTTTATTGTACCTCCAAGTCTTGGAGAAGAAATGTTGGAAGAATTAGGAACGCCAGCAGCAGACAAATCTTTGATACTATTTGAACATTCAAGCCATGGTTTTGAAGGTAGTGAAATGGATAAGTTGGTAGAGGAGGCCATCAATTTTGTAGAGCAATATAAGTAATTGGTAAAACCCTTATTTTTTAAGCCTTTTTTCAAAAAAACTAAAATATTATGAAAAATAATATTTGTTGATGTTTTTTTGAGGAAAGGCTTTCTTTTTTTAAAAATTTAAAAATATTTTATTTTAAATAATTGATAATCAATAGGTTGAAATTTTTGAACAAAAGAAAATAGATTTAAAATAATATTTTTTAATACGAAAATATGTTACTTTTTACATATAAAAATAATGTTAAAGTTTCTTGTTTTTAGCATTTATTCCCCATAATGTTGTAGTGAAATCAAACTAATTTTAGTTTGATGATGTATAATTAATCGTATTTTATTTAAAGCACCACCATACAAAAAATGAAGAATTTTAATAAAAAATGTTGTTGTTGCTGTAGTAAAGTTTTCCAATTTGGAATTGCGATTTTTTAATGATAATTATTACCTCAAAAAGAGGACAATTATAATAGAGAAAGCCTTTTCAAAATAATATATTTGAAGAGGCTTTTTTACTTTTAAGATAAGAGATTAGAGATTAGAGACGAACAATCGTTGAAAATCTCTATTCTCTACTCTCTAATCTAAAATTAATAAAACATGAGCGGTAACCTAAATTTAAAGAATGTATCTGATGTAGCTGCCAAGGACATCATTGATTTGCAAAACAAAATTGAGGCCATGAAGAATGGCACGATGGATGGAGAACGATTCCGCCATTTTAGATTAACGAGAGGCGTTTATGGACAACGGCAGAAAGATGTACAAATGTTCCGAACCAAGATTCCTTTTGGTAAATTGACAACGGCACAATTGACGCGTTTGGCAGATGTATCTGAAAAATATACCAATGGTAATTTGCACTTAACGACAAGGCAGAATGTACAATTACATCATATTAAATTAGAGGATACCCCTGGTGTTTGGACCGAATTAAGTGAAGTGGGCGTAACAGCAAGAGGGGCTTGTGGAAATACGGTTCGGAATTTAACCGCATCGGCAGTAGCAGGAATTGACCCAGATGAGTTATTTGATGTGTCACCTTATGTGCAAGCGACTTATGAGTATTTTCTAAGAAATGCCATTTCTCAGGATATGGGTAGAAAAATTAAGCCAGCCTTTTCTTCTTCTGATAAGGATTCTGCTTATACTTATTTCCATGATTTTGGTTTTATTCCTCGTATTAATAACGAAGGGGAAAGAGGGTTTAAAGTAGTCATTGGTGGTGGCTTAGGCGCACAATCAATCGTTGCCCCTGTAGCTTATGAGTTTTTACATGAGGATAAAATTATCCCTTTTATGGAAGCGGGCGTTAGAGTATTCGACCGTCATGGAGAAAGAGAGAAGCGACATAAGGCAAGAATGAAGTTTTTGGTAAAAAAATTAGGCTTGGAAGGCTTTATGGCATTAGTGGAAGCGGAGATGAAAGCTTTGCCTTATCAGACTTATAAAATTGATAGAGATACGGTGTCAGAAGGAGCACCTGTGGCAGCAGATAAAAAAGCACCTGTTAATTTTGTTTACAATCAAGAAAAATATGATGCTTGGTTAGGAGCGAATGTTTTTGAGCAAAAGCAAAAAGGTTTCTACGGTGTAAATCTTAGATTGGCATTAGGAGATATTGGTGCAGAAAGAGCAAGAAAATTTGCTGCCTTGGTAAAAGAATATGCAGCAGATGATATTCGAGTGACAGTTAATCAAGGTTTTGGACTAAGATTCGTAAGAAAAGAACATTTACCACATTTATTCAATCAGTTAGATGCTTTAGATTTAGGGGAGCCTGGTTTTGATACCATTATGGATATCACGGCTTGCCCAGGGACGGATACTTGTGCTTTAGGCGTAACGAATAGTACTGGCTTGACGACCGTTTTAGAAGAAGTATTAAGAACGGAATATCCGCATTTAGTGAATGAAAGAAATATTAAAATCAAGATTTCTGGTTGTATGAACTCTTGTGGACAACACATGGCGGCTAATATAGGATTCCATGGAAGTTCTATCAAAAGAGGGGCTTTAGTATTCCCTGCAATGCAAGTTGTAATCGGTGGAGGTGTAGATGAAACAGGAAAAGGATATGTAGCAGATAGAGTCATCAAAACACCCACTAAGCAAATTCCTGATGTGGTTAGAACGCTTTTAGCGGATTATGAAGATAATGGTGGAGAATTCCAATATTTCAATGATTATTACCAGCAGCAAGGTAAAAAATACTTTTATGATTTATTAAAAGGATTAGCAAAGGTAGAAGAATTAGGTGCAGAATATTTACATGATTGGGGCGAAGTAACAGATTATGTACAAGACATTGGAGTAGGGGAGTGTGCAGGTGTTTCGTTAGACTTGGTTTCCACCATTGTGAATGATGCTAAAGAAAGAATCGACCTAGCTAAAGAAGATTTAGAAAAGAATAATTACGCTTTCAGTATCTATAATAGTTATACTTCTTTAATTATTGGTGCAAAAGCTTTATTGCTAAGTGCGGATGTTAAGTGTAACACGCATAGTGGTATTATTAAAGATTTTGATGCGAATTATATTACAACTGGTGATTTTCAGTTAGAAGGGTTTGCAGCCTTTGCAGATCTGGTTTACCAGATTCAAGGCAATGAGCCTAAAGCAGATTTTGCTATCAAGTATTTAGCGCAAGCTGAAGCATTTTTTGCAAAAGTGGTAGCGACTAGAGAAAAGCAAGTGAGAGAAGGTGCTATTGATGCGGAGAAGTTAGTTGTTGACCAATTTTATAAAGCATAAAGAGGTGACAGGTATTAGGTGTCGGGTGTCAGGTTAGTCATTAACCAACCTGATACCCGATACCCAATACCCGATACCTTCTAAATATGAAAAGTCCAAAAATAACCCTTGTGGGTGCAGGCCCTGGCGACCCAGAATTAATCACCGTCAAAGGCTTAAAAGCCTTACAAAGTGCGGATGTTGTATTATATGACGCTTTAAGTAATCCTGCCTTATTAGCGGAAGCACCAGCCGATGCCTTGAAAGTATATGTGGGGAAGAGAGCGAATAATCACCGCTATAAACAAGAAGAAATCAATCTAATGCTGGTGCAATATGCCTATTCACATGGGCATGTAGTGCGTTTAAAAGGAGGTGATTCTTTTATCTTTGGACGAGGGCATGAAGAATTAGAATACATTGATAATTTTGGAATAGAAACAGCCATAATACCAGGCATTTCTAGTTGTTATGCCGTACCAGAACTACAACAAGTGCCTTTAACTAGAAGAGGCATCAACGAAAGTTTTTGGGTCATTACAGGCACAACTTCTAGTGGCAAAATATCTAAAGATATTGCCTTAGCCGCTCAATCTTCTGCTACGGTAGTTATTTTAATGGGCATGAAAAAATTGCCCGAAATCACCCGACTATTTGCCAAAGCAGATAAAGCCAGTACACCCGTAATGATTATTCAAAATGGCTCCATGCCGATTGAACGCATGGTCTTAGGAACGATTGATACAATTGAGGAAGAAGTGCGTAGAGAAGGATTAGGTGCGCCTGCGATTATTGTAATAGGCGAAGTGGTCGATTTACATCCCGCACGATTAGAAGAATTTGAATATATTTTAAACCAATATACAGGATGACAGGATTATGCGAGATTAACAGGATTTTAAATTTAGGTTGCTTTATAAAGCATACCACTTAGGAGAGTCGTGTTACTTGCACACAATAAAAAACAGTAACACGACTCTCCTGAATCGTACCACATTATTATTAGAAGAAGTCCACACTTTTTACTATAGTGCCAATAAGAATAACTAAATTAGTTTTAGCTTGCCCTGTTAATCTCAATGTAGCTCAACTATTTTTATTATAAGACTAGCTTTTTCTCATCCTGTTAATCCTGAATAATCGGGTCATCTTGTAAAACTTCTTTCCGTCCAATCTGTTAATCCTACGTAGTTATAAAATTTATTCTTTGAGGTTAACTAAAATCTTGTTAATCCTGCAAAACCCTGTCATCCTGTATATATGCAAAACCCACTCTACCCAGTCTTCATCAAACTCCACCAATTAGAAATGCTTATCGTCGGTGCAGGACAAGTAGGCTATGAAAAATTATCTTTTATCTTAAAAAGTAGTCCAGAAGCGAATATTACAGTAGTTGCCCCTTGGGTATCTCCTGAAGTGGATGAATTATTGAAAGGTGGTGATTATAAGGTCAAGATTATCAAAAAAGAATTTGAACCATCCGATATGAAAGGGAAGGATTTGGCAATTGCTGCGACGGATATAAAAGCATTGAACAAACAAGTTCAACAAGTTGCTAAAGCGAATAAAGTACTAGTTAACGTAGCTGATACACCTGCTTTATGCGATTTTTACTTGGGTTCTATTGTCACTAGAGGTAATCTAAAAGTGGCGATTTCTACGAATGGAAAATCACCCACTTTTGCGAAGCGATTCCGTCAAATGTTGGAAGCGACTTTACCAATGGATACAGGAGATTTATTGAAAAATCTAAAATTGATTCGAGACCGATTGACAGGCGATTTTAAATATAAAGTAAAAAAACTGAATGCGGTGACCAGTTCTTTGGTGGATGATACGGCTGATTTATGTGGGGATTGTCCTTGTAAGATAGACCCGAAGTAGATTGGTAGGCTGACCGAAAATACCGATTTGCTAAATTTTTAGAATTTAGTAAATCTAGAAATCCGTGAATTTTAACAGCATCAAGATTTACTAAATCTGTTAGATTTAGCAAATCGGGTGTTTTGTAGCCAATCTACTAACTACTAAGCATAATCTATCCTCATTTGCGCTACTTTTCGATAATTTATTTGACCGTTTTTCTGTAGTGACTTAGGCAAATATCTGATAAGCCTTATCCCAGGGCAAGATGGTTAGATTGGTTCGATTTTGTTGGATGTCTCCTCCATAAATAAGATACATATCCAATGTTTCCTGTTGAGCGATTGCTTCAAATAAATGTAAATTTTTGAAGAAACTTCGATTAATCGTCTTTCCTGCTTTAATTTCTATTGCTTTTAGTTGGTCACCTTCTGGTATAATTAAATCAATTTCTCGGTGGTGACTATTCTGCCAAAAATAAAAAGTTGAATAAATCCCTCGATTGAGTTGATGTTTGAGCAATTCTATTAAGATTAAGTTCTCAAATAGACTGCCTTTAGCAAAATGACTATTTACTTGATGTGCTTCTTTGATTCCCAATAAAGAGCAAGCAAGACCTGTGTCGTAAAAATAAAACTTAGGGGATTTAATAATTCTTTTATCATAATTTTTATGAAATGGAGGTAGGCGAAAGGCTATAAAACTAGCCTCCAAAATACCAATCCAAGATTTTACCGTTTTAGCATCAATGCCAAGAATATTGCCAATATCTGAAAAATTGATAATTTGACCTATTCTACCAGCACATATCCTTAGAAACTGTCGAAAAAGTCCTATATCTCTGATATTGATAAGCTGGCGGACATCGCGTTCTACATAGGTCTGAATATAACTGGGATAAAAATCGGGTGGGGCAATAGACTTGTCATAAACTCTGGGGTAACTACCCTTCCAAATATAGGTTTCCAATTGTGCTAATGGATACTTACTATAGTCGATTTCTTTTGAAGAAAGTGGTAATAATTGAAGTAAGCCAACTCTACCTGCTAGCGATTGGGTTATTTTTTCTAAAAGTAAAAAATGATGAGAACCTGTTAAGATATATTCCCCCGTTTTACTTCTTTCATCCGTAAAATGTTTGAGGTATGGAAATAATTCAGGAACATATTGAACTTCATCTAAAATAACCCCTCCTTGATATTCAGTTAAGAAACCTCTTGGGTCTTGGGAAGCATAATCTTTATACTCCGTTAATTCAAGATTGATATAAGTATAATCTGGGCGCAATTGTTTGGCAAGCGTGGTTTTGCCGGATTGCCTAGGCCCTGTAATAGCAATTAACGGATATTTATTTAATAACTCATTGGCTTTTATGGATAATTGTCTAGTTATCATAAACTGTGTATATTCGGAATTGAATTCCAAATATACACAGTTTTTATCTAAAAAAATACTTCTTAGTAGTTAGGAGTCAGAAAAAATATTTAAAAGTGACGAAAGCCCTCTGTTTATACCCCAAAGTAGTTAATGGATGCACTAACTACGCTAACACTCGAAATCTCGCTCCTAACTCCTTTAAAAAATATATTTCCCCTCATTAATCTCATTGGTCAATTTTACATAATGAGACGCGTAACATCAATTAATACTTCCCCATTCGCTCAATCCCTGTCCAATCTTCCTGCACACCTGCTTGTAGCAACCACTTGGTCTTGTTTAAAAATAGTTTAGCTGTGGCATCTGTTGGATGTTGCTGCAAGACCGCCTCAAAAGCGTAGGTAGCTTGCTCAAATTCTTGTTGAAAATAAGAGGCTACCCCCTTATTAAAATTGGCTAGGGTGGCTAATTTAAGGTCAACGCTTGCGGGTAAATCCCCATCAAAACATTCATATATTTTGATGGGCTCTTGTTTACCTTTGACTTGTACTGGACCTAAATAGCGAAAATGAAACTCGCTTGGATTATCCAATTTTTTTATACTTACTTCACTTAATAGAATAGACGCACCATAATGCTTGGTCAGATTTTCAATCCGAGCCGCAGAGTTAACCGAATCAGATATGGTGGCTGCATCCATTCGATTTTCATCTCCTGTGATGCCCATGATGAGGGACCCACTGTGCAAGCCCATACCGACTTTAATTGAAAATTTACCTTCCGATGCTCTTTCAGCATTATATTGTTGAAGGGCTTGTTGCATATCTACAGCGGCACGAAGGGCATCTTCTGCGGTATTAGGAAAAATAGCCATAATACCATCGCCCATATATTGATTGACAAAGCCTTGATAATTTTGAATAATCGGACCCATGCGATGATTATAATCATTGACAAATTGGAAATTTTCTTGCGGACTTAATTGTTCTGCCAAGGAAGTGTAATTTCTAATATCCGAAAAACAAATAGTAACCTCCTTTTCTACCGCATCGCCCAATTGGATTTCCGTAATATTCGATTTACCTAAAGCATTCAAAAAGGCATTAGGTACAAAACGGCTAATGGCTTGGTTGACCCGTTGTTGCGCTTCGTAATTCCGTTGCTGGTCATCGAGATTTTTTTGCAGGGCTTTTTCCCTTTCCGCTTTTAAGCCCTTGTTTCGTTTACCTGCAATTAGTGCTAACATCACTAGCGCAAAGGCTTGAGATAAAGGAAAAAATACTTCTACTATTTTACCCAACTTGGTTTGATTAAGCTCAAGAAATTGGGCGATGGCAGATTGGTCATCTAGCACTTTTCCAAGAGCAGTCAATACAGGAAATAAAAGAACTATAAGGATGAAAGGTAAAAAGGCAATCAGATAAAAGTGCTTTGAAACATGCGCTTGTTTTTTAGCAGTAAATACTAAAAATAGGGTTAAGAGGATACCCAAAGCAATAAGTAATGGGAATAGTATGGCATTCATTTTCTCACCTAAATTTAGTCCTAGATTTAGACTAAGACAAAGAATGATAGTAGCTAATAGGGAAAGATAAGTAGGAATAACCCATTTGGAAACACGCCATGATTTAGGGGTATTAAAGTAAGTTTGGGTAAACTTAATCAAACCAAAAAATACAATAAATAAACTAAGTAAATTGAATTGAGGTAACAGTCCTTTGGGAAAAGGTAGAGCCACAAAAGAGCTGAAGTTGTCAGAATTATAAAAATTCACCATTAAACAACCTAAAACAAAAGCGGATAGATAAAGATGAATCCATTCTTTTTCTATCAAAAACAAGAAAAATAAATAAAGGAATTGAACGACAAAAATGCCTAAAATAAATCCATTAAATAAGGCTTTATTAATTTGGTCAGGCCAAATCGAAGATTCATCAATATGTGTTAGCACAATTCTCCACGGCATCATTCGTTCGTCTGCGCCCTCTAATCGCACCAACACTTCCACCGTATCATTTAGCGGGACATCGACCTTTAAAAAAGTCGCCCAAAAATGATAAGGACGTTCACTCAAGGCTACCTTATCTCCTGAACGCTGATGATGAAATCCGCCTTTCCCATCGGGTACATAAGCATCTATATAATCAAAAGTCCTTAAATCATTATTGGCCCAATCTGTAACATGAATGACTTGCGCTCCATTGAAAATAGGACTGCCAATAAATTTGGCTTTGAGCCAATACACCTTATCTACTTCGGGTTTTAGGTTCATCCAGTCTTTTCGTTCTAGAGAAGCCCAATCTTTGTAAACGGTAGCAATGTCCAAGCGTCCAATTGAATCCTCCACAATTTCATGATGATAAATGTAATTACTGGCAAAACCATTGGCGTTATCCTGATTAAAATGTCCCTTGAAGGTATAGCCTCCATTCTCATCTAAATAGTATCCATCATCTACCAGTTGAATAGGGATAATATTTGGTATTCTTTCCTCGTCAATTCCTTCTAATCGAAGGTATAAAACTGCTTTTTCATTTTGTCCAATGGCGAATCGAAATAAATTCGCAGGATAGGGAATCGCCTTTTCTTCTTTATTAAGTGCAAAACCTGACTGTTGTTTTTCCACCCTTCCATCTTCATGCACCAAATAAGCGGCAATCTTTTTCCAGCTATATCTGCCCCAATAGTCAGATGAAATTTGAAATAAGTATTCATCTGTCTTTTCCTCATGTCCCCGCAATTTCAATCTATTCCAATAGACCGCATCTGTATCTACATTATTATCAATAGTATTGATTTCAAAAATATCAGGTCGTAGGATGATAGAATCAAAATTCATTTGTCGAGAGGTATCTTTATATACTTCCGAAAAATAACCAGCGAAAGTTAGATCTCCAGTTCTACCGCGGCTATCTCCAAGTGACCACCCGTATTGGGTACCAATTGTTTTTCCAAAGTCATACGCTTGCCTACTATTTAAAGTGTCACTCAATGCTTTATAGACTCTTCCTAGTTGATAATAGGCGTGTTCCATTAAAAGCGAATCTTTTAAAGTAGTGGCTATTGCTACGTAACGCTGCACCTGTCGCAATCTCTCATCAATATCTACTATATTTTTGAAATATGGCTCTGTTTTATATTTAATTTTCACCCTTTCGGAAAAGGTAGCATCAGGCACTACTATTTTTAAGGAATCTATAAAAGTAGATTGACCCAATAGAGGGGAAGTAGTCGTTGCTAAAATCAGGAAAAGTGCGCACAGAAATGACCTATGAAGGGGAATCCAATGATATTTGAGGCTGATTTTCTTTAGCATTTGTATTTTTTAGAGGCTGTACAATCAACTATTTAACTCAAGGTGTGAACAACTGGTAGCACAGACTTTTAGTCTGTCCGGGACGCTGACCTTTAGGTTAGCAAACCATATTTTAAACCCTAACAGGTCTAAAGGACCTGTATCCAGAACAGGATGAATCCTGTGCTACCAGTTTTAACCTTTGTCCACAACTTGTCCACAACTTAGATTATTTAGTAAAAATTTAACTTTTCGACCGAGCCAAATCAGCAGGATAATGCTGTGCCGCTTTATAAAACAAAAAGAGCGAAATAGGCCCTGTAAAATAGATAATCGTAAAAGCCCACCTCAAAGCATATTCATTATAAGTAGGCGTCAACCAATCACTTAATATGCCTACAACCATTGGGCCCATGCCCAAACCAATTAAATTGAGAATAAAAAATAAAATGGCAGAAGCAAAGGCTCGACTATTGGCGGCTACTAAATTATGGGTAACTGCTAAAGCTGGCCCTAAATAAAGTGGCGTCAATAAATTGGTGAAGAAAGTAATGGCCAATATGAGTTGCGTATTGTCACTAAAGATAAAAACAGTAGAAGGTATAAATTTGATTAGACCAGCTAAGAGAGGAATCCAAATATACCAACGAACGTCTTTCTTGCCCCAGTTATCGGCTAAATACCCGCCTAAAAATACGCCTAAACCACCACCAATACCCGTTGTCAAGGATAGCCAAGTTCCGATAGTGGCACTATCCAAGCCATGTACTCGATACAAAAAAGGTGGCGTAAAATTACCGACCCCATAAGAACCAAAGGCATTTAAGGAACAGGCAAAGGCCAAGAAAATAAACGTTTTATAAGAAAATAGTTGGTTGGTAACGGTGATTAAGTCGTCGGTAGTAGCTGCTTGCTGTGTGGACACATCAAACCGACCTCTCTGTGGTTCTTTAATGGTAAAAAAGACAATGAGGGCGTATAATATACCTGGAATACCAATTGCCATGAAGGCGATTCGCCATCCAAAATATTGGTCAATCCAACCACCTGCCAAAAAGCCAAATAGGATTCCAATATAAATCCCCATTGAATAAATGGACAAAGCAGTAGCCCGTTTTTCTGGTGGGAAATAATCAGAAATGATGGAATGTGCTGGTGGACTGCCGCCCGCTTCGCCCACTCCGACTCCAATTCTTGCCAATAGTAAATGCCAATAATTGAGCGCAAACCCAGAAATGGCTGTCATGGCACTCCAAACAGTTAGGGAAAGGGCAACTACATTCTTCCGATTGTTTCTATCGGCAAACCTTGCAATAGGCAAACCCAAAGTCACATAAAAAATGGCAAAAGCAAACCCTGTTAATAAGCCCAGTTGGGTATCAGATAAGCCTAAATCCGTTTTGATAGATTCTTGTAGAATCACTAATATCTGGCGATCAATAAAATTGAAGGTATAAACCCCCGTTAGAATGAGTAAAACATACCCTCGGTAGGATTTACTGTGGTTCGGTTTTAATGATGTAGGCTTTTCCATTGTTTTTTGTTGTGACTACCAAAAATAGTAGTTGTTTTGATTTATTTCGATAGTCGGATAAAAACAAGTTAACTTTTTTTCACCATAAAGTGACAAAGAACACAAAGTCCACAAAGTTTTTTTGACGAGTATAGCTCAAATTTTACCATAAAGTGCATATAGTTCATAGAGTTTTGCCAAGTATCATCTGATGCTTTTTTATAAAGTTGTTAACTTAAATTTGGACTATTTGTCTATAGGGTGTTAGATATAAAATTGATATTATTCAATTATTAATTTGTTTGAAGTCCCTGCCTGCGGCAGGCAGGCGTAGCTAACCTAATCCGTAGC
>CAZXYA010000255.1:0-12323 GCA_964644655.1 uncultured Saprospiraceae bacterium
ATTTTCGCTCCCTTAAGCCCCTCTCACCGAGCCCGCGAAGCGGGCGAGGTAGAATATCAATAAATTTTTGTTACACAGTACTACTAAAATAATAAGAACTTGTAGGGTAGTATTCAATCTATTGGGAAATCATCTTAAATTAAAATCCATGCCTGTAAACGCTATCAATCGAAGAACCTTTTTAGAATTTTTAGGAAAAGGAATCGCTCTTAGTTCGCTTGCGCCTACTTTAATACCATTAGCCACTTCTTATTATAAAGATTTAAAAGGCATTGCTCCTTCCAGAGAAGATAAATTAAAATTAGCCAAAGGCTTAGATTTTGAGGTTCTAATTAAATGGGAAGATGCGATTAGTGAGCAAGATACCTTTGGTTTTAATAATGACTTTACCGCATTTATTCCACTCGACGCCAATAATCCAGATGATGGGATTCTTTGGGTCAATCACGAATATGTGGACCCCTTTTTTGTGTCCAATCATGTGGGAGGAGAGAAGTCAAAGGAACAGGTAGAAAAAGAAATGTATAATGTAGGTGGTAGTATTTTGCGGGTTAAAAAGAATGAAAAAGGCAAATGGGAAATGGTCAAAGATGATCCCTTAAATAAGCGGGTACATGGCATGACCGATATTCCCTTTAATTGGGACCATCCTATTGCTGGAAAAACCTCTGCGATGGGTACGCTTGGTAATTGCTCTGGCGGCATAACTCCTTGGGGAACGATTCTTACTTGTGAAGAAAATTATGACCAATTTTACGGCGAACGAGATTTCAAAAGTGGGAAACGTATCGATAAAATGGCATTCTTAGCTTGGCATACCCAATACGATAATCCACCAGAACATTATGGTTGGGTGGTAGAAGTAGACCCACATACAGGCAAAGCTCAAAAGCATGTCGCTTTGGGCAGATGTGCTCACGAATGTGCTACTATTAAAGAATTAGAAGATGGTCGGTTAGTTGTTTATTCTGGTGACGATTCTGTTAATCAATTTTTATATAAATTTATTAGTTCTGAACCAGGTTCTTTATCTAAAGGAACACTTTATGTGGCTAATACACTTTTAGGAAAGTGGATACCATTAGTCCATGAAGAAAATCCAATACTTAAGAAAAAATTTAAAGACCAAACAGATGTGCTCGTCCAAATGCGGAAAGCAGCTAAGTATCTCGGTGCAACCCCCTTAGACCGACCAGAGGATATAGAAATTGACCCTGTCAATGGGAATGTATTAGTCTCTCTAACAAATAATTCTACTAAGAAAAATTATTTTGGGTCTATTCTAAAAATTGAAGAAACCGACGGCAACCATGCAGCATTGACTTTCAAACCTTCCCTTTATTTAGCAGGTGGTGAAGAAACAGGTTTTGCTTGTCCCGACAATATGGCATTCGACAAAGCAGGCAATCTTTGGATTACCTCTGATATTTCGGGTAGTCTAATGAATCAAGAACCTTATATTCCTTTTAAAAATAATGGCCTTTTTGTCGTCCCTCGTTCTGGACCACAAGCTGGTCAAGTGATTCAAATGGCAAGTGCGCCTGCCGATGCCGAATTAACGGGTCCTTTCTTCGCGCCTGATGGCAAGACCTTATTTTTAAGCGTACAGCACCCCGGAGAATATTCTACTGGCCCCGATGCCTTGTCTAGCCATTGGCCTGATGGGGGAGATAAAATACCTCGGTCAGCGGTAGTGGCTATTACGGGGAAGACTTTGGATGCTTTGCAGGGGAGTTAGAGGTGTAAACAATTAATATCTGAATTATTATTTGCCAAGGTAAAAAAGAAGAGCATTAATCTATTAATTAATACTCTTCTAAAATGGTTCGTGTGAGAGGTTCAAAGCTATGACTTAATTCTTATTCGATTCAATCATGGATAATCAGTTTCTTGGAAATAGTCGTATGTACTCCTCTTAAGGTAAAAAAGTAAACACCTTTAGGGTAATTAGTTAAGTTCACAATACCGCTATTAGGAGAACTATCTTGTAAATTTTCTTTAAGTATTAATTTACCTACACTATTATATACCGAAAGCTCTAATTTTTCATTTAATTGTTGACCTATTCTCCAATTAAAAATTCCAGTTTTGGAAGGGTTTGGGCTAATAGAAAAATTTTGAGTTAATATTTTGTTATCAAAACTTACACTATTCTCTATTTTTATACTACCGATATTAGAATTAGCTTCAACATTAATAAATGAAGGGTCTGTTAGAATAATATCAGAAAGATTTAAGGTTGTTGAGTCTCCCAAATTGCCTATGGCTTTGAAATTTACAGAAAAGATAGTGGTATTATCGTCTACCGTAATTCCTTGTCCCGTAGGATTGTCCCAACTAAGAATTAATTGTCCTTCTTCTACTTTTGCCGTACCAAAATTTCCTGTACTTAATCCTGATAAGTTTAAGTTATCAGTACCCTCATATGACAGAATAGAAGCATCCCATTCAAGGGTAAACTGTAATAATAAAATATTACTAAAACCACTAACTTCTATATCAAACTGTGTATCACCACCTTCTGTAATACTTTTATCCTCTAGCTGAATACTTACTATAGCTTGGCTATTTCTTGAATTAGCAATTTTATTATCTGCTTCTGCAAAAACATTAGGGTTCGCTGAATTATCAACATCACCTAATTTTACACCAATAAAATCTTCATTTATTTGATCGCTCATGAGAGGGCTAAAAATCAAGTTTTCTGGAAAAGTAGTAGTGAAAGGATCAGAAGGAAGTTGAAAATCAGCGGGGATAAACCGCCAACTATCGCCTAAGTCAATACCTATTGGTGTTGCTAAGAAAATAGCCCTAGCTAAAGCCACATCTTGTGTATTTACCCTTCCGTCTCGATTAATATCTCCAGCAATTATTTTATAAGGGGAATCTAAGAGTGTTCTACTAAGAAAATGTGCCCTGATTCTACCAACATCAACTGTACTTACACCATTTCTAAAGCTAGTATTTTTTCTAGGCGTAACGGTATAATTCCTATTTGTTTCTAAATCTGTAAAACTATAGTTTCCTGTATTATTTGTAGTTATAGTTTCTGTTTTTGCTCCTGCTAATTGAACATTGGCCAAAGCAATGTTTTCGTTGTCTTCCGTATAGATTCGACCAGTTATAGATGCCATATTTTCTTCGACACAAACACTTCCTTGTATAGTTTGCACTTCAATTGGTACAAAACCCGAAATGGTTCCATTTGCACTTGTAAAATTTATTGCAGTCGATTGGTCGGGCTGTCCACGCAATTCTACATCTAAAGAGAAAATTCTGGTATTATCAGGTACAGAATGACCAACAGCGGTTGGATCATCCCAAGAAACCCTTAAACGACCATTCGGTAATAAATTAACATTCCCTACTGAGAAACTTAGCAAGTTAGGGCTTGAAATACCTATAATTCTGGCAGTATTGGGATTATTCACAAAAATTTCATATTCAAAAGTTAGTATATCCTCAAAATTCCTAACTCTGATTGGAACAGAAACTACGGTATTTGGAGGTCCACATACATCATCTTCACAATCAAATATGACCGCCTCTCCTGATTGACGAGAACCAATAGAAACCGTCCAGCAATAACAAATAGAATGACAACCTATTTTGATTTCTACACAAACAACATAAAATCCTGTTCCAGGAAAACGACAGGTTGGCGCTCTACTAGTTGCTGATGATCCTACGAAACTAACGCCTTCTGGTACCGTCCAATTATAGGTCGCCCCAGCTATATTAGGCACTTGAGAAAAACTGGCTTGATCTCCTGATACAGTTGGCTCTACTCTTTGCACCAATTGAGGTATAGGGGCACACCCCGAAGTATTTACACAAACTTTAACACAAAATTTAGACATCCCACAACTATTACTCACATAAAGGCAAGCAATATAGCAACCACTTCCTAAATTAGCAAAACTATAAGTTGGATTTCGATCATCTCCTCTAGTCCTTAATGGTTCTACCGAATTTCCATCTTCATCTTCAAAAGACCAGTTAAATTGATTCCCAGTTGGTAAACTTGTCGCATCAAAATTAAATGAAGCAGGTTCTGTACCTATTCTATAATTGAAAAAACAAACGGGAGGAGCTTCTTCTTGACAAGGGACTTCTGGAATGACCACCCAAACACAACAATCAAAATCAACTAACTGCTGAGTTCTTGCGGTTAATCTATCAGGGCGAACATCCGTAAAACACACTTCATAAATTCCTGGCCCAGGAAATCTACATTTAGGATTTAAAGACGTTCTACTTCCTTCAACAAAAGTTACATTCGCAGTAGCACCATTCTGCCTCCTAAAAGACCAACGTACGGCATCATCTCCACAAAAATTACTCTTAAAAGCAACTAATTGTGGCTCCACTTTATCTGGTGTATAAGTAAAACAGCTACCACAATCTTCGCAAGAGTCATTTCCGCCTGTGGCATCTAATCTTTTGAAACAAATATTGTCAATGCTATAATCATTACCTGATCTAGCGAAAAAATTAATAGCCCCAAGTGTAATATTATTTGAGGTCTCTCCCTCACTAAATGCCCAAGTATGAACCAAACTACCATTTACCCTAAGTTCTGCTCTATTTTGGTCTAAGTCGATGATATGCTCTATAACATTATCATCAGTATAAGTAAATGTTGCATTTGGAGAGCTATTAATAATCGTTCTACTGCCAAGATATAGCATGCCACTTCTATTTGGTTCAAAATAAATTCTAGCTGCTCTATTAGGGCTATTTCCATTATCTCCATGTTGTATGTGATAATAAGCCGTAGTTTCAATTTTCATAGACCAACTCAATCGGTATCTACCTGTTGTTCTATTTCCCAATAAATACAATAAATCTGGTCTTGTACCATTATTGTCCCTTATTCTTAATTCTTTTCCAAAATTTTGGGGTGGAATATAAATTTCCCCTCTTGCCGAATTAGCACTCCAAAGTTCCCATTTACTATTAGTCGTACTTGGAAAATCTCCTAAAGGATATGCCTCAAAAACATCATTATCTAATTGTTGCCCTGGAATATCATCACAAATTTGACCAAAGACAACGTTAGAAAATAGCATAAAAAAGAAAATATAAATAAATTGCTTCATAATTATTATTTTGATTTTTAGAAAATATAATCTCTGTCAAACAGAGAATAATGTGCTGTTTAAAGAAAAAAAATCACCAGCCTTATCAAATAATTTAAGGTGGGATATGAAAAATTTGAGTAGTAATTTTTTTTTCATAAATTTATATTTTAAGTTAAAAAATTGGCTTCTACATATCGACTACAAACTGTTATAACACCGCCTTTTAAGTCGGGAATACGGTGCTTTGAAAAGAAGAACTAAGGCTAAAAGGAGTGTATAAATAATAGTAGCATTCATGTCTTACTTATTGATAGTTGCGGGTATTTTTAATTGACGGAGGTATTCGATGGTATCATTAATCGTTTTCAACTCTTCCATTGCTTCGCAGTTGATACTTAAGCCTAAGTGACATTCAAATTCCATTATTAATTCCGTAAAGTCCAAAGAATCTAAACCTAAATCTTTGGTGTAAGAAGCTTGTTTTGTAATTGCTTTTGGGGCTATTCCCATTCTTAGTAATATGGTTTCTATTTCTTGTTGGATTTTTTGTTTAGTCATAAGAAATTAATTGTAAGTTTTACAAATCATTTTTGAGATGGCGGATAGGTAATTTTCATTTTCACCCAATTCTGCAATTACTACTGCTTCAATATTTTCTTCGTCAACTTCCCATTAGCGCTATTAACTTCTAAAAAATAAAAGCCTTGATTTAAGTGCTGTACATCCAAAAAAATGGGTTGATTGTTAATAATAGAATCCCTTTTAAGGAGTGTTTTCCCTTCCGTATTGGTAAGTTTAATACTTTCTATAGGGGCATTGCTTTCTTGAAATTCAATAGTTAAAATATCTTGTACAGGATTAGGGTAGATAGACAATTCCTCTGTATATAAATCCTGAACAGAAGTTGTTTGCGCTTGATTATAAATAACTATCCCATTTCCACTTTCAATATCTTCCTGTATGACCTCTATCTCACGACCATCTAAATTAGCTCGAAAAAGAGTGGCATTGGCTCCTAGAGTTGTCCAATATAGTTGCCCATTTTCTAAGTCAATATCCATAGCGGCAATCGGTACATTTTCGGAAATAATTGTTTCCCGATTTAAACCATTAAAATCAGCTCTTTCAATAATTTTATTTTGGAAATCTATCCAGTAAATTTGATTGGCGAATTTATCTATCACTATATCTTGAGGATAGCCTATAGCTTGTACTACGTCTTGTATATCCGTTCCTGTTAAAGTAGCCGATTTAATTTTCCCTTCGTTTACTACCGACCAGAAAATTCTATTTTCAGAAAGTGCAATTCCATCAGGTTTACCTTCTTGTTTGATTACGATTTGAATATTGCCACCATTTTTATCAGCTACTTGAATATTATTTTGGCGATAATTGGTCCAATATATTTTTTGATTTTCTTTGTCTAAAGCTATATCTACAGGGTCAAGAGGGGTGTCTTGATCGGTGATTATATTTTCCAATTCAGTACCATCAAGATTTGAACTTTGTATTCGATTATACCCTTTATCAACCCAATATAATTTTTGTTCTTGATCATCTAAAGTAATACCGAGTGGTTGTCCTAATTTGTTATACTTAAAAATTTCATTTTCTGTGCCGTCTAAGTTGGCAGATTGAATCATATCATAGCCATTCTTCACCCAGTATAGTTTCTCTGTTGTCGGGCTTATAAGGAGACTATTAGTAGGATTGTCTAATGTAACTATATCCGTTAATGCGCTTCCATCCATATTTGCGCTTTGAATTACTTGTTGATTAAAGTCTGCCCAATATATTTTACCATTTTCAATATCTACATTTAAATATTCTGGAAGGCCTAGATCGGAAGCAATTATCTCGTTTTCCGTCCCATCTAAATTGGCTCGAAAAATGCTTTTTAAGGTTCTACTTGTCCAATACATTTTACCAGTTGAGTTATCAATTTGTAGATAATTGGGCGACGCTAAATCATCGACTAGCGTCTTTAAATCCGTTCCATCTTTATTAGCACTTTGAATTAGTTCTCCATTAATGGAAGAAATACTAATCCAATACAAACGTTCATCTATCTCATTATAAATTAGGCTCATCAATTTCCCATCAATTTGTAGTACTTCCTCGACGGCTTGCCCTGCTTTCACTTTATAAAGCCTATCTGTACCATCATCGAACCAAAAGATTATTTGTTCTTTTTTATCATACACTATATGGCTGGGGAAATTAATCGCATTCTGAAACAAGATTTTTTGATTAGCCCCATTTAAATCTGCTTTTATAATTCTATCTGTCCTTGAGTCAGACCAATACATTTTTTGAGCGCTCCAATCAAACTGCATCGTATAAGCAGCACTTGAATTGGTAATAATATTTGCTAAACCACTACCATCTAAATTAACGCTTTGTATCTTATTCCCATTAGTTTCTGACCAGTAAATTTTTTGATGCTTACTGTCTAACACTAAGGAACGAGGCGTATGGATGTCTATGACCAAATCTTTAACATCAGTACCATCTAAATTAGCTTCGATTATCTTATGCTGATTAATATCAGACCAATATATTTTTTGGTTCTCCGCATCCAATACCAATTCGCTTGGATTATATATTTCGTCTGTTATAACCTCTTTATTACTTCCATCTAAATTAGCTTTGTAAATAGCATTGATACCATAATCTACCCAAAACATTTTATTGAGTTTGGGGACTATCTTTAAAAGATTTGGACTTATTAAATTTGTTGCTGTTAATTGTCTATTTTGACCGTTTGTATTAACTCGAATAACTGCTTCTTCAGTTACATCTAACCAATATAATTTTTCAGTTACTTCATCTAATTGTAAAGGACTCAAAAGGGATACCTCTTCTGCTATTGTCGTTTTATCCGAACCATCTACATTTATTGCCTGAATTTTTTCATTATGCAAATTTGTCCAATATATTCTTTGATGAGTAAAATCAAGACACATAGAGGTGATTCGACCGGATTCAGCTACAATATCTTCAAGTTCTGAACCATCTAGATTAGCTCGTTGTATCTTCCCAGTTAAACCTGTTATCCAATAAAATTTTCCCGCTAAAGTGTCAATAATGATATTATAAGTAATAGAAAAATCTCTTTGCTGTGAAACGACTTGCTCTTGTGTCCTAGTTGTTATATTTCCTTTATAAAGTCCTTCATTATTGACCCAAAAGATCTGTGCGCCATCTATATCAAAAGCATAATCATTCGTAGGGATATGATGTTCAAATAAAATCTCCGTATCAGTTTGTGTAGTTCTACCAAATGGTCTTGTTCTATTTAAATCTAAACCATAGCTATTGGACCAATAGATTTCGTTGCTATTTTTGGGAATATGTACAAGCTTTGGGTCTGCAATGCGATTATTAGAAGCGACAATGTCCTTTACTTCTTTATCATTTAAATTAATTTTTTGAATTTTTTGGCTAAGCGCATTCGTCAAGAATATTTCCGTTTGGGCAGATATTAATGAATTAATCGTCCACGATAAGCTAATAAGTAAAAATATTTTTTTCGTATCCATTGATGATTTTTTAGAAAATATAGTCTCTGTCAAACATGAGTCAACCTTATGTTTGAAAAGAAAAAAATTACCAGCCTTAATCAATTAGTTTAAGGTGGACTAGAAGAAATTTTAAACAGGAACATAATTAGTTTTTTGATTTTAGGTTAAGTGCAGTTACCAACCAATAAATAAATTTTGACTATTACAAATTACGTATAAAACCAATATAACTTTCGTTATATACAATCATAGAATCACTAATTATTTACCTTTTTTTGATTGCTGAAATAAAAGAATAGCCTTAATACGGTTATTCACCTGAAGTTTATTATAAATCTTATGGATGTGTTGTTTGACTGTACCTTCTGCTATATTCAATTCATGTCCAATAGCACGATAAGGTAGACCACTAGCCAATAATTCTATCACCTGATATTCTCTATCCGATAGTTTTTCTAAAGAATCTGTTTTTTTTTGAGGTTCTTGAAAACTCGTAATTACCTTCTTAGCTATTACTCTACTCATTGGAGCACCTCCTATAGAGATTTCTCTAATAGCTTCGGCAATTTTCCTAAATGGGTCTCGCTTTAAAATATAGCCATCCGCTCCTGCTTTTAAGGAATTAAAGACTTTATCATCATTATCAAAAATCGTGTACATTAAACACTTAATCTTCGGATATAATGATTTTAATTGCTCCAAACATTCTATACCACTCATTTCTGGTAAGCCTATATCCATTATCACTACATCTGGTTTATTATTTAACATAATGCTACCTAAAGCATTTTCTGCATTAGCAAAACTACCAATACAAGTCATTCCTGGTTCGTTTTCTATATTCTCTACAAAGGTCTCTCTGACCTCTTTCAAATCTTCTACTATACATATTTTAATCATAGCGTAATTGTATAATTGGTTATTAGGAAATAAAGTTTTCTACAGCTGAATATTAAATGTTATTTGAGTACCTTCTTTTGTTAAAAAAGTTGCCTTTCCATCAATTTCCTTCATCCGCTTTAGAATACTTTTTAGCCCATTTCCTTTTGATTGACCTGGCTTAATCATTAAACCTATTCCATCATCTTCAATGATAAGGATCAATTGGTTATTCTTTATTTCAATCTGAATTTGAACTGTAAAAGCCTTAGCATGCTTAACAATATTATGCAAAACCTCTTTAGTCGTCAATACGATATTCCTTCTTTTTTTCCCTGTTATGATTACTGTAGGTAAATTTGGAGCAACCTGAAACTGACAATCTAATTGATGAATGTCTAAATAGTCATAAGTGTAATATCGGATATAATTAATTAAACTTTCCAGCGTATCATTTTCCGCATTCATTGCCCAAATAATATCTTGCATTTTTTCTAACAAATCACCTGCAGATTGAAAAATTCTTCGAATATTCTTAGATTTTGATTCTTTATTAATTAATTCGCTTTCACTTAAAACTCTAATAATCGATAAGCCTGCTCCTAAATCATCATGTAATTCTGAGGCAATTCGATTGCGTTCTTGTTGCAAAGCTTGTTGGCGTTCAAAAATTCTTCGTTCTTTCCTTAGTTGGGCATTGACATAAATACGTACACCTATATATATAGTATTTCCTAACAAAGTTAACCAAAGTGCAATTGCCCAGTTTTGTTGCCACCAAGGTAAGGCAATATTAATTTCAATTTCTCTTATATCCCCTTTGATGCCATTGGCATTAATGCCATAAAGTTCTAAGCCATACATACCAGGTTTTAATTGGGAAAAACGAATAGGCTCTCCTTTTTGTACGACATCCCACTTGTCATCATATCCTACTAAACGGTATTTTAATTGCGTAAATTGATTTAGGTAATAAACAATAGGAGTCGCTTCAATACTAATATTATTTTGAAAATAAGCTAAATTTAGTTTCTCAATAATATCTAAATTCGTTGTTAATTCATAAGGCTCATTATTAATTTTTATAGACTCAATTGCTATTCTTGGTCGAATAGGGTAAGGATGAATTGAATCAGGATGAAAGACAACTAATCCATTATTTGTACCGAGCCAGATTTTACCATCTGATGATTTTAAATTGGCATAATTAGAAAAATTAGCATCTATATACCCATCTTCCGGTTGAAAAGAAAAGATAGTATTTGTTTCAGGGTTATAGTTTAATAATTTATTACCACTAGTTATCCATAAATTACCATTAGAAGTAGTAGTAACATTATTTAAATTATCATAACCAAAAGCCAAATCGTATTGAATCGTGTCTAATTCCCAATCCCAAAACGCCAACCCTTTAGTTGTGGCTAACCAAGTTTTTTCTTGTTGCGGGTATTCCGAAATTCCATTAATCACGTCTCTCCCAGCTAATTTTACATCCCTTGTCGAACCATTCTTCAATAATGCCTTTAAGATTTTAGAGTTGTTAGTAAGGTATTTTTTGCCTTTGGGGGCTGTATAAATTTTAATAAATTGATAATCTGCTCTATGTCCAAAAGACAAGTTACTTCTTTTTAAATGCCAAGTTCCATTTTTTCCTTCAACTAGTTCTTGTAGGCCCTCGCTTGTAGAAACTAATTGTCTATTTGAATCTAAAGTTGTTAAAAAATATACGTTAATATCGGATAATTTTAAGATTTGCTTCCATTTTTTTGCTGTGTTGAAGTAGCCTATTTGCTCATTATTGATACGCCAAATTCTACCCTTCATATCTATACTTAACCCTAATTCTACTTGATAACCATCAGAAAAATTATGATGCTTTATTTCTCCATTTCTTGTATTCAATTGATAAACGCCATCATTTCTCGTGCTACACCAAATATTATTATCTAAATCTTCTTTTATAGAAATAATTTCAAAATTTTTATTAGACAATATGCTCAATGGGGTATCAAATTTATTTGAAGATAAATAACTATAAGCTATTTCCTGATTATTTTTAGTAACCCAAAGATGTTTATCTATAATATCTATAACTCTGACATTCCTTACCGCATGATTATCAACAAAATCTAATTTATGAGTAAATCGTTGTTTGATTAAATCAAAACTCCAAATACCATAATTAACAATAGGCACATATAATTGCCTTTTATTTAGTATACTTCCCTTTGAAGCAGAATAATTCTTATTTTCTGCAAAAGGAATAATATTACTACCCATTTTCCAATTTGGATTCCAATGTGCTAATCCTGATTTTGTGTATAGATAAATGGAAGAATCTGATTGAATAGAGGTATTTTTAACTTCAATCTTTTCAATTAAACTATCTTGCCAGTAATTATTTTTCAGCACCTCATTATTCCAGCCTATCGAAAAAAATTCAAATCCAGTATCTAATTCCCACGGACAAGCTACAATTTGTTTAATACCTTTTTGAAAATTATCTATTAGAGCAAACCTAATCCCTTTACTATTTCCTATTTTCTTTAATTCCTCCGAATCTATAAAGTATTGAAATAAGGTATCTTCTATTTTCAGCCATAGAATATTATTTCCATCGAAATGAAAAATATGATAACCAGATTCTAATTTTTTTCCATTGAACCTTAGCTGAAGAGCAGTAAAATTATCTTTTTGCCTATCATACAATTGAAGAGCAGTAAAAGAACTAGTCCAAATATTACCTTTTTTATCTTCAAAGAAACCACTCTGCACATTTCCATTGTAGTTACCCCAAAAATTAGGACCACAAGTTAAGACAATAAATCTGCTTAAC
>CAZXYA010000256.1:0-12320 GCA_964644655.1 uncultured Saprospiraceae bacterium
CTAAAGCTAACGAATGGTTAATTATTTACTTTCTAGTCAAGCCGAGAATATGCTAAGATTATCTTCTGATCCTCGGAATGTTTCAAGAATAGAAAATTTTGTTGAAAGAGTTGCCCAGAAATATAAAATTGCACCAGACCTTTACGGTAATATTTTGATCAGTTTAACAGAAGCTGTGAATAATGCTATCATCCACGGGAATGGCAATGATGAATCGAAAACCGTTGAAGTCAATTTAAAAGAAGACTTTGATGCATTGGCTTTCCAAGTAAGAGACGAAGGTAGAGGCTTTGATTACGAAAACTTACCAGATCCAACTTCTCCAGAAAATTTAACAAGAATTGGTGGTCGAGGGGTATTCTTAATGCACCAATTATCTGACCAAGTTGACTTTCAAGATAATGGCAGTACCGTAGAAATGCGCTTTGCCTTAGATAATCCAAGAGGATAATTCGGTTATCAGTTGTCAGTTATCAGTTCGGATTAATGGGTATTAAGAAAACTGATAACCGACAACTGACAACTGTTCAATACCTCACATTCCTATTAAACATCCTTTTATTTTAATGGACTTTCCCGACTTCAATGAACTAGCAGAAACTGCTGTGCAATTTCATGCAGAAGCGATTGATTTTGACCTGCCTAATAGTGTCCAGATAAGCCATTGGATCGAAACGACTATCATCTCAGAAAAATGTCAATTAAGTAGTTTAAATTTTATTTTTTGTAACGATGCTTATTTACACAAAATAAATCTTGAATACTTAAAACATGATACGCTTACTGATGTTATCACTTTTCCTTATACTGCCGAAGGCGAACCCATTGAAGGAGACATTTATATTAGTATTGATCGGATTAAAGAGAATGCCATCAAATTTGATGTTACCTTTTTAAAAGAATTAAAAAGAGTCATGATTCATGGGGTATTACATCTTTGTGGATATGGTGATAAAACTGAGGCAGAACAAAAAATAATGAGAGATAAAGAGAATCTCTATTTAACGAAAAATCAATAAATTAAATTGGGAAAAAGGAAAATGGTAAGACTAGAAAAAAAAATTCTCCTACATTCAGGGAGGCTAAGGTAAGGAATGTAGGAGAGCTAAACATACTATGAGAAAACTACACGATACAAAGATACAAGCAATATCAAGTTTATGAAACCAACTTTTATTAAGCGGTAGTAACTTTATACTTTGTGGTGTGAATCCTTTAGAAAGAGGTTGTTTTTAAATGGGAAATGGTCGCCTTTTTTAGCATTTTGTACATTTATAGCCCTTTTTCGGTGTTTTTTTATACTATAAATTTATTTATGTCGTAGCTAAATAATCACAATCATCATTTTAATTAAAATCTAGCATATCCAATTTTCAAACCATATAAGGCCACTTTCCTTTTGCTTATACCTATTACTCTGCTTGTTTGGTTGTGATAACAATAAACCAAGTACTATTCATACAACTCCCCAGAGTGGGGCTAGTTTGGCTTTAGCCGCCTGGACTTTACAAAGAAGTTATCCTCATCAAAAAATTAATAGCCAAAAAGTCACACAAGCTTATGCGTACCAACAAGCATTGGCGGTGAATAGAAATAATCAAGCTAATTGGGAAGGAATAGGTCCATTGAATATTGCAGGGAGAACGTTAAATTTGGCTTTTCATCCGATTGATTCAAGCATTATTTTTTTAGGATCGGCTAGTGGCGGACTTTGGAAAACTACAAGCGCAGGTATTGGGGAAAACGCATGGGAGCGAATTAACATAGGCTTTCCCATCTTAGCCGTATCAAGTATAGCTATTTCACCGCTTAATCCAGACGTAATCTATATTGGAACTGGAGAAATGTATAATACGACTGAAACCAAACCAGGAGTGGTCGATAGATTAACTAGAGGTACTTATGGTTTTGGTATTTTTAAATCTATGGATGGTGGAGCTAGTTGGGAAAAATCATTGGATTGGAGCTATGAAGAAATGCGAGGCGTACAAGATATCATCATTAACCCTCTAAACCCACAAGTTTTATATGCCGCTACTTCTATCGGGTTGATGAAAAGTTCGGACGCAGGCAATAATTGGACACTGATACAGGAGATACCAATGGCAGTTGATGTTGAAATAAATCCGGTAGACACTAATATTATCTATGTTTCCTATGGTAGTCTTTTTGCAGAGGAAACAGGTGTTTATCGATCTAATAATTCAGGAACTAGTTTTACCAAATTAAATATAGGGATTCCAACTACTTATTCAGGTAAAACGATGTTAACCCTAGATCCTAGTGCGCCAAATATTATTTATGCTGCTGTAGCGGATGCTTTTAGTAGTATCGGACTTTACAAAAGTAGAAATGATGGAGCATCGTGGGTGCAGAATAATGATTTAGATATTGCAGCTTTTCAAGGTTGGTATTCTCATGATGTAGCGGTTCATCCAAATAGACCAAGAGACATTATTCAAGTAGGCATTGATACATGGAAGTCTGAGGATGGTGGATTTACTATGAACCAACAGACTTTTTGGACCAATGCTCGGTTTGGTACAAATCCTGTGGGCGAGCCAGATGGTCCACCTGATTATGTCCATTCGGATATTCATCGGGCTATTTTTCATCCTTTGATGGACAATACGCTTTTTTTGGCGACAGATGGTGGCGTGTTTGTATCCAAAGATGGTGGCAATACCTATGAATCTAGGAATGGAGGATTACAAACTACTCAATTTTATGCCAATTTTGCCAATTCTAGTACCAATAAGGATTTAGCCATCGGTGGCATGCAAGACAACTCAACGGCAATATATACAGGTGGACCTGCATGGATAAAAGTGTTAGGAGGAGATGGGATGAGTGCGGCGATAGACTTTGAAAGTGATAATATCATCTATGGGTCTGCCCAATTTTTAAATATCTTCCGTTCGACGGATGGTGGTAAGTCTTTCAGAGATGTTGCACCGGGTGCTATCGAACCTATTTTTAGTGCGCCTTTTGAGTTAGCTCCTTCCAATCCAAGAGTGCTATATGCTGGAGGTCGATTTATATTTAAATCTGTTGATCGAGGGAATAATTGGACTACCCCCAATAATAATTTTATTGATGATGGTAATTCTATCTTAGCCATTGCCGTCGCGCCTTATAATTTTAATAAATTATTGGTAAGTACAGCCCCTAATGTAACAGGAAGCGCAAATACATTTAGTAGTCAAGATGGAGGTGTTTCTTGGACACAATTGATGAACTTACCAGATAGAATTGTGACCGATTTTGCCTTTCATCCAACAGAGGAGCATATAGCCTTTATTACTTTTGGAGGCTTTGGTAGTTTTCATGTTTATCAAACAATGGATAATGGGGATAATTGGTTTCCGATTGATAATAACTTGCCTGATTTACCACATAACACCATACTCGTAGATCCAGAACGACCAGATAACATTTATCTTGGTAATGATTTAGGCGTCTATATTTCTGAAGATGGCGGCGGTAACTGGCTTCCCTTTATGGAAGGTTTACCCGAAGCTGTTTTAGCCATGCATTTAAGTATTTCGCCTGTTGATCAAAAATTGCGAATTGCCACGCATGGTAATGGTGTTTTTCAAACAGATTTGGTAGGCAAAGTATTAAGCAGTATCGCTACTACCACTACTGCTGACAGGGTGAAATTATTACAGAACTTCCCTAACCCTGTTCGCCAACAAACCATTATTCCTTTTGAATTGAAAGAAAATAGCCAGATTACTTTAAAAATATATGATATAAAAGGGGAGCTAATTCAAGAAGTAACTAATCGGCTATTATTGCAAGGCAAACAGCAAATTCCTATCGATTTAAGTCATTTTTCCTCTGGCAATTATGTTTATCAGATATCGGGAACAACAAAGGGAGGACAAGTTTTTAGACAAAGTAAAATACTACAAAAAAAAGGCGGATGACCATTTATTTATAGTCATAAATAAATGAATCATCCTTTCGAGTCTCAAAGTAGAGGGCTTTCCAAACAGGCTAAAAATAGCTGATGGTTGATTAGCTTTTTAGTGGTCCTGCAATTGGAAAGTACCATAGTAATCTTCGAAAAATGAAGCTTTCTAAACAGTTTCATAGTTTATGCTTCTATCTTTCTGATGTAGTAATTTATTTGGTGAACAATCTAAATATATCTTAAAGATAATTTGGATGAAATAAGTACTACCTGATAATACTCCTCTCTTTTATTGAGCCTCTTTTTCTTTAACATAAAACAGGGAATTAGCTTTTTTAACAATTCTCTTTTTGAAATTACTCTTTTGGGGAAGTGAAAAATGTATCGTCTTCCAATCCGAAAGGAAGACGATGTACATTTTACTTAACACAAACATTAAGATTTTAGTCAGGTGATTTAGTAGTATCGGTTTTTGGAACGGCTGCACGCAGCTCCTTTGTTTAAACGATGAATGATAAATGATGAACGATAAATTCGTCAAACTACAATAATCAAGAAAAAAATTGATAAACATTCATGTTATAAAACGCTTTGTATCAGTTTTAAATTTAGAGTCTTTGATCATTTTTGCAAAAGCTAAATGGTTGGTTGACTTTAGTCAACCTAAAGGTCTAAAATATAAAGATAATTACGTGTTTACTGAAGTCAACCAACCAAAAGAGATGCAAAAATTGTCAAAGAACCTGAATCCAATACTCCGAATATAAATCGTTCAGAATTATTATGTGTTTCGTAAGCTACAATTCATCGTTTATCGTTCATCATTTCTACCTGTCGGTAGCTGTCGGTAGACAGGCATCGTTTCCTGTATATTTTAAGCCAATTTCTTCCCTGCCCAGTTGTGGGATTTAGAGCAGGGTCTGAAATTGAAGGTACTATCAGTTATAGCTGAGAGAAGAGAGAGCTTTTCATTGCCAGATTGTAAACGGTCAGATACATAATGATAAAAACCTTGCTTCTGACAGAAAATGAAATTCTTATTCTGTCTTCTCGTTTCTTTCAACAATGTAAAGATGGATATATTAAAATAATTTCTATAACGATAAGAAGTGAAGTGGGCAAGCAAAGTAGTGAAATAGATATTTTTAATATTTGAATAAAGAATGAACGATACTGACGGCTAATAGTCAATAAAAAAGGCGTTTCTCTAAGTGAAAAACGCCTTTTTATTGATTAGCATAGTTGTTATGTAACAACCAGCAACCAGCAACCAGTAACCAGTACAACTACCCTCCTACAAACAAAGCAGAAATAGACCGATGTTCATGGGTATTTCGAATCGCTTTAGAGAATAATTTAGCAGTAGATAATACTTTTATTTTTTTAGATTTTCCTCGTAGTGGAATGGTATCACAAACGATTAATTCTTTTAATTTAGAATTTTCGATATTTTTATAAGCATCCCCAGAAAGTACAGGGTGCGTGCATAGGGCACGAACACTCTTTGCTCCTTTATCCATAATAATATCTGCTGCTCGACAAAGTGTTCCTGCGGTATCTACAATATCATCCACTAATATGACATCTGCTCCTGCTACGTCTCCAATCACGGTCATACCTGCTACTTCATTTGCCCGCTTTCTATATTTATCACAAATAACCAAAGGTCTAGTAAAATATTTCGCATAAGTTCTAGCTCTTTTTACTCCTCCTACATCGGGAGAAGCAAAAGTAACATTGCTTAAATTCTGCTTATCTAAATAAGGCATATAAATCGCTTCACTTTTTAAGTGATCTACAGGAATGTCGAAAAATCCTTGAATTTGGTCTGCATGAAAGTCCATTGTCATTACTCGATTCGCTCCTGCTGTTTCCAATAAATTGGCAATTAGTTTTGCTGAAATAGGAACTCTAGGTTTATCTTTTCTATCCTGTCGAGCATAGCCAAAAAATGGAATAACGACTGTGATATATTCAGCGGAGGCTCTTTTAACTGCATCAATCATCAGGAATAATTCCAGCATATTATCGGCAGGCGCAAAAGTGGATTGGATTAAAAAAACATAGCAGCCTCTTACTGATTCTTGAATAATAGGCTGCATCTCGCCATCTTTAAATTTTTGAAGAATACATTTGCCTAATGGATGCCCATAAAAATCAGCAATTTCTTTTGCTAAATAGGTGGATTCTTGTCCAGAGAATATTTTTACCTCAACCATGAGTTTTGGATGTGTTTTAGAATAAAATCAGCTACTAAATAATTGGCATTAATTGCTTCTAAATAGCAGAAATTATCTTTCCTTTTAAATAGGTTAGTGTTTGGTGATAGAATTTAGGGCAAAGTTACATATTTAACTAAGCCGCATCTAGCCTAAACAGTCGTTCCTTCTAAATATTGAGTAAAAAAGAAACTGAGTATTTTACTAATATTTTCGAGATAAAAAATAAATGCCTAATAACTTTATGATTATCAGATATTTACAATTAAGAAAATATATTTATAAATAAAATAATTTATAAATAAAAAAATATAATAATTTTTAAGAATATCTAGAAAACCATTAAGAAAAGTAGACTGAAATTAGCTCCCTAATAGCTGAATACTTTATTCCAATTTTCTTTTCCTGACTGATTGGGCAAGAACTTAGCTACTATAAATTCCTATTTGCCGAATATTACAAGTAATTTGTCGAAGTAATCCGCAATAATTCCTAAAAAATATTACTTTTATTACTAAGAATGAGAGCAATGCTCGCCCGACTTCAGATTAATTCTTTAGAATAGAGAATATAGATTAGAGATTAGAGACTAAATAAACCTCAACTTCAAGTGCAATTTCAACTTCAAGGTTTAAGCCATCTACGGCGGGAATTGAGGTTGAATTTGAGGTTGAGATTGAAATTTAAAAATTTATCGACATTTCAAAGCCTGCCTGCCGATAGGCAGGTATCGACAATTTGTTGGTTTCAAATGGCTTTTAAGCGCCTAAATTATTTAAATACCTGTTCTGTTCTCTCTATTCTCAATAATAGCTAGCTAAAAAAATACACATGATTTTACTAAACCTTGGAGATTGGTGGATTGCTCTAAGCGGTGCTCAGCAAGCATTTTGGGGCATTTCTATCGTATTTAGTATTTTATTTCTCATCCAATTTGTCTTTAGTTTAATTGGGTTGGATACAGATATGGATTTTGATGGAGATGTGGATATATCAGGTGACGTGGATATGGACCCAGGATTTGGTATGGATGCTGATTTTGCCGTATTTTCTGTAAGGAGTATTATTGCCTTTTTTACCTTTTTTGGTTGGACTGGTGTGTTAATACTAAATGCAGGTGGGGATGTCTTGACTGCCTTAGGATTTTCTTTTCTATCAGGAACAGTCGCTATGTTAATAGTGGGCTACCTTATTTACTTATTCTCCAAATTGAGTGAGGATGGAAATATTAATATGGAAAATGCACTATTAAATACAGGGGAAGTTTATTTGACTATTCCTGCTGACGAGAATGGTAAAGGCAAAATACATATTACTATTGATAATTCTTTTCGAGAGGTAAATGCAATGACTAAAAATTTTGCCCCACTTCCTACCGGATCTAAGATTCGAGTAATTGAAATTATTGATGATAATTTACTCTTGGTTGAACCAATTGAAAGATTATTAGAGTAACCTAATAGCTACTAATAATTTTTGTAACTCCAAAAAATGAAAAAATGAAAAAAATAGCATTTATTGTGTTCTTATATTTATTAAACCAAGGATGTTTACCAGAAGAAAAATCACCTTTATTTGAAGCTAGAATAGCATTAAAAAATGATTTGTCAGAATATACAAATAAGGCAAAATCTGTAGGAGAAACTATTGATAATGCAGAGATGAAAATTAATAATTCCTATGAAAAATTCAAAAATTTAGAAAATCCGAGTGAGAATGATTTTAAAAAAGTAGCAAGAAAATGGCAAAGTGAATACATAAATATTGCCGAAGAAATTGATTTATTACAAAAAGATTTTATAGATGTCCAGAACTCTTCGGATATATTTTTGAATGAAATTGATGCAGTTTTGAGGGATTTGGAAGGACATATGGATGAATTAGAATTTGAGAATGACGTGTCAAAAAAGAAAAATGAATATAAAAGTGAACTTATTAAGGCTCAAAATGCAATTTCACAGATTGAATTAACATTAAAACGTATTGATAGATTTGATAAAGTTATGATATTATATTATGCTTTAGATAATTTGGATAGCCAAATAAGAAAATTAAGAAAAATAACACAAAGAGCTAAAAATATTGTAACAAAACTAGAAGAATCATCTAAAAATGGATTTGAAATATTAGATAATAAACCATGATTTTAAGAATTATATTCTTCCAGATATTTATCATTTTTCAAGGAAGTAGTTTTTTACATTCCCAAACATGCATTGAAGGCAATTGTGAAAATGGACGAGGAATACTCAAATATAGAAATGGTTCAAAATATATGGGGGACTTTTCTAATGGACTTCCACATGGATTTGGGCGTATATATTATAATGACGGTACTTCTAGAATAGGTAATTGGTACTATGGGGACTTTATAGGAAATAAACGACCTAATGAGAAAAAGAAAACGACAGAAAATGTTAAACCTGATGACAAAAAAGGAAATAGAGGTATTGAAACAATTGGCTTAACACATTCAATTCTTAGTATAATTGTCAGTTTAATAACGATATTTTCTTTCATTTTTGCATACTGTAAAAAAAAGAAAAATAGATAGAACACAGCATAGCACTTTATTGATTTAGCGGTTATTCGACATCAAATTAATTAAAATTCATTACTTAAATTTATAATTTCAAAATCTTAAATATAAAATTCACAACCCGTAAACTTCTTTAAACATGGCACACATTTTTGTAATTCTTGGTATAGGTATTTTAGGTATTATTCTTTTAATGGGACTATGGTTTATTACTAGATATAAGCGTTGTCCCTCAGATAAGGTCTTAGTCATTTATGGACGTACAGGACAAGGTTCGGCTAAATGTATTCACGGTGGAGCGGCTTTTGTATGGCCAGTTATCCAAGATTATGAATATTTAGATTTGACGCCTATCTCTATTGATGTAGATTTAAAAGGCGCTTTAAGTAAGCAAAATATACGGGTAGACGTACCCTCTCAATTTACGGTAGGAGTGTCCAATAAAGATGGGATTATGCAAAATGCGGCAGAGCGTTTATTGGGTATTCAACGCAATGATGTACAAAGATTGGCTTATAACATTATTGTTGGTCAAATGCGTTTGGTCATTGCTACTATGGATATAGAAGAAATCAATGTAGATAGAGATAAATTCTTATCCAATGTCTCTACAAATGTAGAAGGTGAATTAAGTAAAATTGGTTTACAGTTGATTAACGTAAACGTTACGGATATTCAAGATGAATCTGGTTATATTAATGCTTTGGGGCAAGAAGCTGCTGCAAAAGCGATCAACGATGCAAAAATGAGCGTAGCAGAAAAAACTAGAGATGGTTCTATTGGTGAAGCTAATGCAAGAAGAGATCAAACCATTTCGGTATCCTCTGCCCAAGCATCAGGGAAAGTCGGGGAAGCAGAAGCACAAGCAAAAGCTATTGAAGGGGAAAACTTAGCCAAAATTAAAATTGCAGAATCAGATGCTTTAAGACGACAAAGAGAGGCAGAATACCTTCGAGCGGCAACTGCTTCTGAAAAAACACAAGCAGCAAAGGCTTTAGAGGAAGCTTATTTAGCAGAGCAACAAGCGGAGGAAGCTAGAGCGAAGAAAGAAATGGCAACCAGACAAGCAGATACCATTGTACAAGCAGAAATTGCTAAACAAAAGCAAATTATTGATGCAGAAGCAGAAGCAGAGCAAATTAGAGCTTTAGCAAGAGGGGAGGCAGATTCTATCTTCTTAAGAAAAGAAGCAGAAGCAAAGGGTTTGTATGAAGTCCTAAACAAACAATCTGAAGGTTTTGATAAATTGGTTAAAGCGGCTGGTGGAAATTCTAAAGACGCCGTATTAATGTTGATTGCGGATAAATTAGAAGATTTAGTAGCTACTCAAGTAGAAGCAATTAAGAATATTAAAATTGATAAAGTAACTGTTTGGGAAGGTGGCAATAATGAAGGAGACGGAAATTCTACCTCTAAATTTGTTTCTGGCTTGTATAAATCAGTTCCACCATTAAACGACTTATTTAATATGGCTGGAATGGATTTACCTCAGTATATGGGAAGCCAACAAAAAGAAGTTGAAAAAGCAGAAGTTATTGAAGTGAAAGAAAAGAAATGAGTTGATAGTTAGCCAATAATTTATCTATATTAAAATGCCTGATGAGTTTTTTTCGTCAGGCATTTTTACTTTATGTAAATATTGTATAATTATTCGGCATAGTGCTGGGGGCGTAGGGCAAAAGGCAAAGAATAGAAGTATGCTTAAAGCATTGACTCTTTTACCATACTCCCATTAAATAGCTTCTACCAACCAAGGTCAATAATATAAATAACGCTACAATTAGTAACCAAAATCGTATATCTTTAAAAATACCTGTATTATCTTCAAATAGCATGTGCCTTTATTTTTTGTTTATACTAACCATAAAAATAAGTAACAAGAAAGGTAAATCCTGCTTTAATGAAGACAAATTATTCATTAAAGTAATATTTAGACAGTAAACGTTACCATTATGTCACTAATACTAATAAAATAGAAGAGGGGAAATAAGGAATCAATAAAATTAGGTGGTCATACTAGAAGGGAGCTTTATTATAAACCAATTAAATACTTATTGATTGTACTTAAGAAAAGGGAGGAGAGTGGTGTATTCTTGCTTGTCTACTAAGCTATTTTTCAAAAAGGATGCCAACACGATTTACTTTAATATAAAAAGAGAAAATAAGCCAGAATTATACAAGAATTGCAACCAACTTTTGTTGCGGTATTTACTTATAAGTAAAATCAATATGATCACCAATATGAATCTGGTAAGCATCTGTAAATCCTGCTAATACTTCTACAACATACATTGCCTTGCCACCAGACGGAATAGAGCGTTCAGATAAAGGAGTCGTTTCTTTACTAATCCTAATAATTTCTTTGTTTTTATTTAAGTAAATTATATCTAAAGATATATAAGTATCTTTCATCCAAAAGGTTCGATAATCTGCTTGGTCAAAAATAAATAGCATGCCTCCGTTGGCTGGCAATGAGCGCCGATACATTAACCCTCGTTCTATTTCATAAGTTGACTGAGCAATTTCTATATCTATACTGATTATCTTTTCTTCTGATTGAGCATCTAAAAAATTAAGTTCTCCTTCCTTCATAAATTTCAAATTAGTAGAAGCAGCATATAAGCTATTCTGTTTGGGAGCAAAGTAAAATTTTCTAACTAAAAAAAAAGTAGCTAAAGCGATTAAAAAGACAATAAAGATTAATAAGTCATTACTCGATTCTGTTTTGGATTGTGCTTTTGATGCAACTTCTTCTTTAGGGGCATTATCCGTTTGTTGTTTTTTTGAATCTTTATTTCTATAGTCCTGCTGATTCCGATTGTCATTTCGAGTTTTATTATTATTGTGTTGATTTCTATTATGGTTATGATGTCTATTATTAGATTTATTTCTAGATTTATGCTGTCGTTTTTGTTGTGCCATTTCCTTGATTTAATTCATCAAATATTTTCACCTATGCTACCGCTTCCTTCTGCAAAATAGAAATAAAATTTGTAACTATAGAATTGTATAATTGTGTTTTGGCGCTAGTTTGGCAGGAATGAACCTCCTAGATTTTAAAAATTATGATATGGCTAATTGCGGACTTTTATAGGTTTTGTCTGGCTTATTTTAGCTTTTTTAAAAAATCCATGTAAAATTTGTAATCTGCCACTATAACACCATTTCCTATTTATTTCCATTTTTAGTACTCAAAATACTAATTAAACCTATTTTTTAAGACGAAAAATCAAGTTTAATATTGTTATTTTAATAATATAAATATATGTACCTAAATTAGTAATCGGTATATAATAAATAGGTATCGGTTGTTTTTTGCCTAAAAATGGTTGAAATAGCATTATAAAAATGTCACATATTTTAATTAAATAAAGCACTTTCTAATATTTTGTTGGTTGATTTGAATCTTAAATAACAAATTGATTTTGAAAATATTTTAATAAAAAAAATTTATTAAAATTTTCAAGGGAATATAAATTTAATAAAAAACACTATAATTTATAATTCATTTGTAACTTATTGTTTTATAATATTTTATATCAGATAAGTAAAAAAAACGCAATTTATTTTAATAAATACAAGTAAATTATTTTCATTTTGATATAGCTTTATAATAGGTTTTTTATGTACCTTTATGGCATCA
>CAZXYA010000257.1:0-12318 GCA_964644655.1 uncultured Saprospiraceae bacterium
TTGTTCCATCTTCCTGTGTATTATTATCCGAGCAAGTACCATTGGCATCACAAATAAAAAAAGTAAGAAAGGCTATGTCATCAAAATCGGTATTATCTGTGGCACAATCCCGATACAAATGATATTCTACCCTATATTGTCCATTTCCTAAACACTCATAAGTGACTTCTCCACCAATGATATGTTCGGCAGATAATTGATAGGAAAAAAGTAGCCCTAAGACTAAGCTAAAAAATCTAATTTGCATGCAGAGAATTTATAATAAGGAGTTGATGAGGGAACATAGTACACTATGTAAAAAATTGTTTTAAGAATTCCTTTTATTAGCAGCATAGCTGTGATCGGGAGACAAGTTGAAATGATAATTTTTTTTTGTTACACTATAATCCGTGTTATGATTCATCTGTGTTCCCTATTTTATAACACCGATAATCTACTAACACCGATAACTCTCTCCCTTGTATAGGACTATCTATATATAGTGAAAATTCATATACCCATCACCTTGAATACTCCTAAAAACGTTATTTGAGTGTAAATCTGTTAAAATTGTAAATATTATTTAAAAAACTGTCACCAATTGTACTAAAATAAAATTTTATTCAGTTTAATTATCCGAACAGACAAACTTACCACCTTTTTCCCATTAACCGTTTAGCTACACTTATCAACTTATTAAAAAAACGGGTTAGAATTGAGCACTATAAAGGAACCCCCTTTTGTTATTTATAGTATTAATTTTAATGTGTATTATTTAGACGAGCACTAGTCACATTCCCCCAAGAATAAAAAATTGCTACCATTTTAAGATGGATTTAGCAATAACTATTATCTTCGCCTCTTTTTTGAAAAATAGAAGCATTATTGCTTTGTTTTTCAACAGAATAGTAGTTGATAAGCCCTAATTAAATGACCTAAACCAAACATTTAACCAGTTAAATAAGAGAATGATATGGATGCAATAGCTTTACAAAAAACAGCTACTTTTGAAAAAGATAATTTTGATAATATTGCCGATGTTTTAGCAAATGACGGCATTATCTTATATCCCACGGATACTATTTGGGGCTTGGGTTGTGATGCAACTAACCCTGTTGCGGTAGAACGAGTCTACAATTTAAAACAAAGAGACCGTTCTAAACCATTTGTTCTTTTAGTGGATAGTATTGAAATGTTAAAGGAATATGTGGTGTCTGTACATCCTCGATTGGAAACCTTAATGATGTATCATAAGCGGCCAATGACGGTTATTTACGAACAAGCTAAAAATTTGCCCAAAAATGCAGTTGGACCAGGTGGTAGTGTGGCGATTAGAGTTGCACATGATCCTTTTTGCCAGCGATTGATTCGGACAGTTGGTAAACCCCTAGTAGCATCTTCTGCAAATATTAGCAATGAACCTTTTCCGTCTATTTTTGGAGAAATTAGTTCCCAAGTAATCCAAGGAGTTGATTATGTCGCCAAGCATAGACGAACGGATAAAGCACCAAAAGAACCTTCTGTGATTGTGAAGTATGATGGGAAGGGAGAGTTGGTTTTTTTGAGGGATTAGAAAGGTGCCGGGTTATTGGTTCCAGGTGTCAGGCTGGATTAAATAAAGCCTGACACCTGATACCTAGAACCTGATACCTATTTATGCCCATACTTAGTAGAAAACCGCTCAAACAACTCCTGTTGCTTATTCGGTAAAACGACTAATTTTCCACTAATAAAAGCATGGCTTAAAATATTGCCATTATAATCTAAAGCATCTCCTGCGGATACAAATAAAGTCGCATCTTTTCCTACTTCTAAAGTACCTACCCGATTATCAATTCCTAAAGCCTTTGCAGTATTAGACGTAATCGTTTTTAAAGCTTCTTCCTTATCCATTCCATAGGCAACGGCTGTTCCTGCATAGAAGGCTAAATTTCTTGCTTGTGATTGCATACCTTGGTGAGACAAGCTAACGGTTACCCCTGCTTCGGTTAATAAATGTGGTAATTCATACGGTAAATCAACCGCCATATGCGAACGGTCTGGCACTCTTTGCGTTTGTGGTATAATAACTGGAATATTATTTTCCTTCAAAAAATCCGCTACATATAGAGCTGCTTCATCTGCTAAAAGGGTGATGTTTTTTACTCCTTGCTGTTGAGCAAAACGGATGGATTCAACGATTTCTTTCGCGGAACCAGCATGTATAAACAATCGTTTAGATCCATCAAAAAGCCCTTCCATCGCTGTCAATTTTACATTTGCTGTTTTATTGGGTGCTGCCATATAAGCTTTAGTCGCTGCAAAATGGTCTTTTAATCCATCAATATTCTTTTGATAATTTTTATTAGGTTCCTCTTTTCTAGTAAAGGTAGCAAAATCAAATCGGCGAGTAATTCTATTTGGCCAATTTAAATGAATCCCTACATCGACGGTATGTGCAGCATCTTCCCAGTTCCAGCCTTCCATTTCCATAATAGAAGAAGTACCTGAAACGGTACCACCTCTTGGTGTAGATTCTGCGATTAAGATGCCATTGAAACGCATCGTAGGAATAAATTCAGAGTCTGTATTATAAGAAATGATCGACCGAATATTTGGATTAATTGTCCCTCTTTCTCTGGAATCACTCATCGCTCGAATAGAAGAAACTTCTTCTAAACCCATTTGACTATTCGGCAAAATAAAACCTGGATAGACTTGTTTACCCGTAATATCAATGACTTGATACCCTGTTTCATCTATACTGGTAGCGGCATCTTGAACAGCCGTTAATTTGCCATTGTCAAATGCGATAAGGCTATTTTGAATAACTTGCCCATTTCCTAAATGTGCCGTACCTCCTTTTAATAAAATAGGATTGGATTGTGCGGGCACAGGAATTGGAACTTGCGCAAAGCCTTGAATGACAAGACTTAAGCAAAAGCATATAAGAAATAATGATTTTTTCATTTTTTATTTTTTAACCCACCCTAATTCTTCCCATCTGTTTTACAGTTCAGGAGCTTATACTCCTTCAGCTTGAAATGGAGGGGAATTAGAATGATTATTTTGATATTAAATCTATCAGTCTAAAGCCTCTCTTCTGTCAATCTCGATTTATCGAGATGGTCTGACTTCTGACAATGAAATGGTCTCTATTAATGTTCATGTTCCGTCTCTTCTCCCAAGACACTATTACAATGGAATTCCATTTTCATTCTAGACCCACCTTTTTTCATGGGCGCACCACTTTTTTTAGCCGCATTCATTTTCTGAATTAGCCTAGCTCGTTCTTTTTGTAAGACTGCTCGTCGTGCTTTATCCTCTGCAATATCGAAGTAGATTTTTCCATCAATAAAAGTTTTGTCAGCTCGTGCATAAACCGATAATGGGTTGGCGGTCCAAAGCACTACATCCGCATCTTTTCCTACTTTAATACTCCCCATTCTATCGTCTAAATGCAATAATTTTGCAGGGTTTAAAGTCACCATTTTTAAGGCATCTTCTTCACTCATACCTCCATATTTAATAGACTTAGCCGCTTCTTGGTTTAAGCGACGACCAATGTTTCTATCATCAGAATTAATGGCAGTTAAGACGCCTTCCTTATGCATAATGGCAGCGTTATAAGGTATGGCATAGCGAACTTCCCATTTATAATTCCACCAATCTGAGAAAGTAGAAGCCCCAGCCCCATGTGCTTTCATTTTATCGGCTACTTTATAGCCTTCCAAAATATGGGTGAAGGTATTAATGTTAAAATTGAATTGTTCTGCTACTTTCATCAACATATTGATTTCTGATTGCACATAAGAGTGACAACTGATAAATCTTTCTTTTTTGATGATTTCTAACATGGTTTCATGCACTAAATCTCGTCTTGGGGCCAATGTTTTGACTTTATCTCTTTCAGATAATGTAAGATATGCATTCCATTTTTTCTCGTATTCCAAAGCATTGGTAAAGCCATCTACAAATACTTGTTCTACCCCCATTCTTGTTTGTGGAAATCGAATAGAGTTGTTGCTTCGAGAGCGTTTTACATTTTCCCCTAAAGCAAATTTGATAAAACCAGGCGCATCTTTAATTTTCATTTCCTCTGGACTAGCCCCCCAACGCATTTTAATTAAAGCAGATTGACCACCAACTGGATTCGCCGAACCGTGTAGAATTTGCGCAGCGGTCACCCCTCCAGCTAAAGCTCGATAAATATCATCATCTTCTGAATCAATCACATCACCGATTCTTACCATCGAAGAATTAGTCGCTACATCATTGATAGCACTTGCGCCAATATGGGTATGTTCATCAATTACACCAGCCGTTAAATGTTTGCCTGTTCCATCTATTTCTGTTGCCCCATTGGTGCTTAGATTTTGGCCAACTTGGGCAATTTTTCCATTTCGCAATAAAACATCGGCATTTTCGATAACGCCATCTGCTTCATTCGTCCAAACCGTTGCATTTTTGATTAAGTAAGTTTGTTGACTTGGAAGGGTAGTGGTCCCAAAAGCTTTAAAAGGGAAGGTAATTTGACCTAAAGGGGCATTTTCTTTCTCTTTTTTCATCTTACCTTTTTTACCACCTTCTTTCTTACCGCCTTCTTTTTTAGTAGCACCTTCAGTAGCAGTAGCCATCCAATTAACCCAGCTACCATCGACTAACTGTCCTTGTCCTTTCCAACCATCACTTTCCGTCCAACCAGACAAACGAATTTTGCCTTTTGCATCCTTTTCTGGTTGAAAACTTAGGGTAATTAATTCATCAGAGAATTTAGTTTTGACACTAATATTCGTTGTATCGTCCACTATGATTTTAGCCTTTGGACTTTTTGCCCCGCCACTAACATCTAAGCGGTAAGATTCCCCATTGATTTTTAAAACATATTCGCCACTAAAATCTTTTTTATTCAATGGGCTTAATCGGTAGGGATGGCCTTGTATCCAGTTTTCGTGAATGACCGTTTTGGCTTTAAATAGATTGCCATTGGTAATCAAGAAATTGGCATGACTGCCTGTTTTTAAGCTACCAATTTGACCGCTCATGCCTAAAATACTAGCAGGCGTAGTTGTCAAAGCCTTTAAAGCAGCCTTTTCTGACAAACCATTTTTGATGGCTTTGCGGACATTTGCCATAAAGTTGGCTCCTTTGCCTAAACCATCCGAAGTTAGAGCAAAACGAACGCCATTTTTAGCCAAAACACCTGCATTGGTTGGGGCTAATTCCCAATGCAGCATATCTTTATAAGATACTTTTTCTGCATCAAAGGGGTCTTCCACATCATTTGCCTTGGGATAATTTACCGGAATAATCATGGTCGCTCGACTATTCTTAATTTCTTGTACTCTTTGATAAGCATCTGTTGCACCAGAGATGACATATTGTACACCAAATTCATCCCCCAGTTTATCTGCTCGTAGGACTTCCATCCAACTACCTGCTTCAAAAAACTGTGGTAAATTTTGACAAGCAATAAATGCCTCCAAACTCTGGTCTGCAAAAGGACGGATAGTTTGACTGCCAAACCATTTGGCATCTAAATAAGTTTGTCGCAATAAAGCAATATGCCCCATCCGAGAAACTGGGAATGTTTGTCCAGAACTACCTTTACTAAAAGAATAATGTGCCGAAGCCGCATTTTTTAGTAATACTTTATTTTCATTCGTTTCCGCTAGGGTAACGACTGCACCTGTTCCTCTAGCAAATCCATCAGGGTGATAAGTTAAGACCGTTCCAAAGCCTGTTTTACGCATCGTGCCTGCTGCTTTTTTATCAATTTTAAAGACTTCGCTACCTTTAATATGGGCTTTAATCGCCTCATTCGCATTATAAGCCCCTTCTGTTTTCGATTGAACCTGTTCTGGACCTCTAAAGCGATTGCCACTTGGTCTTTTGATTTCGGGCATGCCATAATGTGTTTGCAAATCTATCAGCGAAGGATAAATATGTTTGCCTGTGAGGTCCACACTCGTATAACCTTTTGGAATCGTCACATTTGCACCGACAGCTTGGATTTTGCCTTCTTTGATTAAGAGTGTCCCTTTTTCAATAGTCGTATTTTCATCGACTACGATGGTCGCATTGGTGAAGGCATAAGCACCCATCCGAGTGTCCTGCACATCATTTCGAGGGAACGTCTCCTGTGCTACCGCCAATAGGGACAAGCAACAAAACAAGAGTAAAAGTTGAATTTTTTTCATCAGCTAGTAATTGGTTTTAGTTAGTAAATGGAAACCTGATTTAATTTGCTAAATCTCCCAGATTTAGTAAATTTTAGATGACAGGTGAGATTTATTAAATTCTACAAATTTAGCAAATCGGATAATTTTTGATATTAAAAAAATAAAGGTAGTAAAAAAGTAGAGTTTTGAAATTTTCCATCCTATTTTTTCCTAGTTTGATTAGTCAAAAAATGTGAATTATACAATTATTGCTGTAATTTGACTTTCTTTTTACTCTATTCTAAAGCTACCTTTCTCGTTCGAGCTGCGAAACTTGTACCGCCAAGGGAAACTTTAGTCGATAGCAGTGAAGGGCGGTAATGCTCATTTTTCGTAGAGTAGCGTACCTTCTTTTAATAAACGACTGAATGCTTCAATTATGAATTTTCATTTTGGAAAACAATAATTTGTGAGAAAAAATTATAATATTTGCCATCTACTATTTAACTCATTTTAAAAACCAAATATCAATGCGCATTACTTCCTTTTTATTCCTTTTATCCTTTCTTAGCAGTATCCAATTTTTACAAGCTCAAACGGAGAAGTCGAATTATAGTTTATTATGGGAGATAACTCATAATGATTTGGAAAAACCTTCTTACCTCTTTGGTACAATGCATGTTAGAGACCAGCGAGCCGCTGAATTTCCTGATTCTTTATTAATTGCGCTAGAAAATACCGAAGCCTATGCCATGGAAATTCATCCTGATACTATGGTGAGTTTTTATATGGAATTGTTTACCCAACATGCTAATGGAAATGTTTTGAAAGATCGATTATCTGAGGATGCTTATGAAAGATTGAATCAAGCAATACTGAAAAAGACAGGTAAACCTATTGATTCTCTGGAAAACCAAGATCCTTCTTTTGTGCAATATTTGTTAATGGATTTTGATGAACCTGAAACCACAACAAAAAATAGCCAAATTGTTGATTTGTATTTGTACAAACAGTCATGGTTAATGGGGAAGTCGATTTATGGCTTAGAAGAATTAAAAGATTATGATAATGTGACCAACCAATTTTTCAATATGTTTGAGAAGGACACTTATGGGGAGATGGAGACGGAGGACATTGAAAAAATAAAATTACAACAGTATGAAGAGATGATTGAAATCTACCAATCAGGAGATTTAAACGCTTTAGATAAGTGGTTAAACAAACAATCGGTGGACAAAGACTTTAATGAGGCAATGTTGGATGTGAGGAATCAAAAAATGGTAGAGAATGTAGAAAAAATGATGAAAAATCAGTCTACTTTTTTTGCGGTAGGGACGGCGCATTTGTCTGGAGAAAAAGGAATGTTGGCTATTTTGAAAAATAAGGGATATAACATTAGAAAAGTACAGGCTACTTTTACGGGATATGCACAACAATTTAAACCGAAAGGAAAAGGTCCTAAATGGAATACAACTAAGAGTGAATTATTTGGTTACGAAATCCAAACACCTGGTAAAACCTATGATTTTAATGAGGTGGAAATGCCTGAAGGTATTGATTTTGAAATAAAATTCAATTTAGATATGCTAGATATGAACGCCTTTTTGGCGATGAATATTGGCATTCCTAGCAGTAGAAAAGAGGTGAATTTAGCTGATTTAGAAACTATTTTAAATGACCAATCGGAAGGAAAGATAAGGCAATTGCTAAGCAAACGGAGCATTACACATCAAGGTACAAAAGGGGGAGAATTTAAATATAAAGAAGGAGGAGGCAATACTTATTCGATTTGGAGAATTTTTGTTCGAGATGATGCTATTCAAATATTTGTAGTCTTCCGAGAATTTAATGATTTTAGTTCGCCTAATATTCAAAAATTTTATGAGAGCCTACAGTTTTTCGAACCTACAAAGGTCAGAACAAATTTTAAAAAGTATGAATCTGCACATGGCGGATACACCATTGAAATGCCAGATAATGCAGACTATAGGCGAGTAACTAAAAATATTACTACTACTAATAGTCGTCCTACTATCATTCACCAATATTTAGTAACAGATAAAGAAACAGGCATTTATTATTTAATGCAACACCATTTAATGCCCGTTGGTAATACGGTAGAGAATGAACAAATCCTGTTGAAAAATACCTTTCAAAATATGAGTACTAAATGGGAACAGCCTGATAAACAAGGTCAAGCGATTAAACAGGAAGATTTAGATGGATTAACAGGAACATTTGAAGTAGGTAAAGAGAAAGTAATATTGCGAGAATTTATCAGAGGGAATCGTTTATATCTTATGATTATAGGTGCATCTAAAAATACAGATTTAACAATAGCTGCCAATCAATTTTTTAACTCATTTAAAATAAATCCTTATCAACATAGCGATTTAGCAAATCATGAGTTACCGATAATGGAAGCGTCTTTAGCATTTCCTAAAGATGCAACTGTTTACGAAACTTTAGAACCAGATAATGATGGTGAATATCCCAAGATTGATGAATGGACATTTGAAGCAATGGACTCCTTATCTGGCTATAATTATGTTTTAAATGTTTATGATTTTCCACCGTATTATGAAGCAACTGATAAAAGGGCTTTTTATGATAATTATGAAGAAACATTAAAAACTACAGAGGGTGTTCATTCGATAGTAGACACCATATTTAATGGAGATCAAGCATGGTATATTACTTATGCTTCAAATTTGCATAAAGGTTTTACGCATTCTATTGTTTTTTTTGAAGGATCTAGACTATATGAAGCCAACTTATATGCGCCGACGGGACAGGATGCTGGGAAGGCATGGATCTATTTCAATTCTTTTAAAGCCACTACAGATTATGTGACAGGATACCTTTTTTCAGATAGAAGTGAGTCCTTATTAAGCAATCTACAATCTAGAGATACAACTATACAATTTGCCGCAAAAGACGGGATAGATAGATATGAATTATCGCCTAAGAATTTACCAACCATTTATCAAATTTTAGAAAAAAATTATCCTTTTGACACGCTGCATGGAAGAACCATTCATGAATTAATGTTCCAAGAATTATTATATACTAATGATGCGACAACCCTTCCGTTCTTAAAAAAATTATATACTAAAAAGGCAAAAGATGTAAATGCACAAATAACCATATTAGAAACTTTAGCGGAATTAAAAACCAAAGCAGCGTATGACCTTTATTTTGAGTTGATAGCTAATTTTGAACAAAAAGAATTTGTTGGGTATGATTATAATAGCATGATTGCGCCATTACGAGATACTTTAGCAATGACAGCTAATTACTATCCTCAAATTTTAGAATGGAGGAACAACGACGCCTTGAGGTATTATACCTATAACTTAGTCTTTAATTTTTTACAGAACGATGTGATTGATGCTGAAAAAATAGCTAAAGATCGTGCTTTATTCCTTGGAGATGCTAAAGAATTGGTGAGCAAATATAGTTTAATGAGTATTGAAGAAACGATGCCTGATATAGCCGAATACTGGCATTTAGATGCTTTAAATATCATCTTAGGGGAATTGCCAGCTGAGGTTGAAACACAAAAATATTTATCTGCTTTATTAAGCTTACCGAGTCCTGATTTAGTTGCAACGCTGATTGATGGCTTATTATTACAAAATCAACCTGTACCAAAATCCGCCTTTGAAACGGTTTTAGGCACACCCTATTATTGGAAAGAGTTATTAAGTAATTTAAAATTTGAAAACAATCTAGATAAAATTCCTTCAGACTTACGGACACAGAAAAATACTGCTATGGCTTATGTTTATAATGCTTTAGAAGGACAGTATAATAATTTGACAAGTTTCGATTTTATTGACAAACGAGCTTATCAAGGAGAAACAGAAAATGTCAATTTATACCTCTTTACTTTTACCATGGAAGGATATGAAAAAACTTATATGGGGGTCGTTTCTCAACCTTTGGATGATAAGGAAATTGCAGTAAATCCTTCTTATTTTGATTATGCTAATACAGCGTATAAGCAGGAAGATAAAGCGGCGATTTATGAAGCTATATTGGCAGGATGGAAAGAATAGGTCTTGTTAGACTACAGGCTAATGATTTAATTTATAAATCTTTGATAGTAGTTGTCTAGAAATTAAAGGGTGTATTTCAATTTGTCGCCTCAAGCAAAATAATTGTTCCTTTTTAATTGCTTTTTCTTTTTTCTTCGATAAAAAAGAAACAAAAAATCATTATTTACGATCAGCCTGAGTTATCCATTGTCAGTTTCCTAATTGCGAATCTAACTGATAACCAACAACTGCCAATCCTTCCAAATTGTCAGAAGTTTAATTCTAGAACTGCTGGTTACCATAGAATAACTAGCAACTGTTTTGTCAATTATGCTACTAAGTTATGCTTCCATACAAAAACCTAATCCATCTAGACCGAAAAGCGGCAACGCCCATCTATTTACAACTGACCAATGAATTAGTCAAACTCATTCAAAATGGGCAGTTATCTGCAAGTGCCAAATTACCGAGTAGCCGCACCTTTGCCGAATTATTTCAGCTAAATCGAAACACAGTCACTAAGTCATTAGAAGAATTAGAAGCCTTAGGTTGGGTGATTATTCGACCGAAAAAAGGGACTTTTGTCGTGGATTCTTTTCCGATAGTTAGACCTAATAAATGGTCAAAAAAAGAAGTAGGAACACAGTTACAAAGAACGGAACAATTTGAATTCTACGATTTTCCCCATTTAAAATTACCCAAAGCATTTAAACCTAATTTTGGTTTCGATGATGGTTTGCCTGATGTCCGTTTAGCCCCGATAGACGAATTAGCAAGAGGCTATGCTAGAAATGTTCGGCAATTGGCTTTTGAAAATGACCTAAGTTATAAAAAGGGGTTTGGAAATTTGGAATTGAGGGAACAATTAGTCAAAATGTTAAATGAGACCAGAGGGTTAAATATTAAGGTAGACAATGTATTGATTACTAGAGGAACAATCATGGCAATTCATTTAGCCGCAGCAGCAAGTATTCGACCAGGAGATAAAGTCATTATTGGAGCAACAAATTATCAGACTGCCAATATGGTAGTGGAACATTTAGGAGGAGCGTTAATTCGGATTCCCGTAGATGAGAAAGGCATCCAAGTAGCAGCAATACCTGTGCTTTGTGAAGCACATAGTATTCGAGCCATTTATGTCACTTCTCACCATCATCATCCTACAACGGTTACACTTAGTCCTGAGCGGCGATTGCAACTGTTAGAAATGGCAAAACAGTATAATTTTGTCATTTTAGAGGACGATTATGATTATGATTTTCATTTTGGAAATAGTCCTGTATTGCCATTGGCAAGTGGGGATGTAAAAGACAGAGTTTTATATTTTGGTTCTTTTACCAAGATTATAGCGCCTGCTTTTAGAGTGGGCTATTTGGTTGGACCCGCTCGGTTAATTCAAACATTACCCAAACTAAGGAGAACTTTTGACCGACAAGGAGATAATGTCTTAGAAAAAACGATTGCCGATTTATTAATAGATGGTACTATTCGACGGCATTTAAAAAAATCTTGGCGGCATTATAAAGAAAGACGAGATTTTTTCTGTGATTTATTAAAAAAGGAATTGGGTGATTTAGTGGAATTTCAAAAGCCAACGGGGGGCATGGCAGTTTGGGTGAAATTTGATGAGCGAATTAAAATGCCCCAATTGAGTAAACAATTATTCCAAAAAGGAATTTTCTTTTCGGATGGTAGTAATTATAATCCACCTAATCAGGATTTGAATAGTGTTCGAATGGGCTTTGCGGCTATGAATTTGGAAGAGATTGAGCGATGTGTTTTGGTTTTGAAGGAATTGGTTTTAGGATTAAAATAATGGAAGTCTTTGGAAATTAGCAACTTCTAGTTTATTTTTATTAAAAATGATTTATGGCAATACAAGGAAAATATATTAATTTATTTACTGATTTTGGTTTCAAACGAGTCTTTGGAGAAGAAGCCAATAAAGATATATTAATGGATTTTCTGAACCAAATTTTACCTAAAGATTATATCATTAAAGATTTACAATTTTCTAAGAATGAGCATTTAAGACAGGGAGTAGAAAATCGTAAGGCTATCTTTGATGTGTATTGTATCTCTGCTAAAGGAGAGCATTTTATTGTGGAATTACAAAAAGCAAGACAAGATTTTTTCAAAGACCGAAGCGTTTATTATTC
>CAZXYA010000258.1:0-6559 GCA_964644655.1 uncultured Saprospiraceae bacterium
AACTTAATCCGTAGCTAAAAAATGTGAGCTACGGATTAAGTTAGCTACGCCTGCCTGCCGCAGGCAGGGGTTTTTTCTCCCTTTTTACCTGACGCTCTAAACATAACAATTTAAACAATTAAATTACTCTCCCACAACTCCTCGAATATTCCAATTAATACTTTCACCACCAGAAAACTGACTAAAAGAAGTCCATTCATTAGTTGATTCCTGAAACATCCGATCTCCATTGATATCACGAGGTCCAGCATCACAACCAATAGCTTGTAAGCCTCTATTTAATCGAAATCGGATACTACACCATAAATCTTCTCCTGTAATCTCTAATGGGGTAGTTAAAACATGCGCATTAAAAGCATTTTGTGTTATAGTCCCCGTTAAGGTAGCTTCATAAACCATTTGACCTGGCACATTTTCAGTTCCGCCACTATAAATTCTTAAAGTAGTTTGTAAAGGAATTTCTGATATAAAATAAGAGACTTCCGTCAAATTTTGTCCGACAAAACTTGCTGTAAGATTAGCAGGAAATCGGGCGGCTGCTTCATAAGTATCTGCTGGTAACAGAGGCGCACTTAAATTATCTCCATCGAATCTTAATGTATTTTCAACACTTCTTTCATCATCTCCACAAGCCGCAAATAGTATAGCTAATCCTACTAATAAAAAGTTTATTTTTTTCATGTACTGGTTTTTAAAATTTAGTAAATAGTAGTTTTTTTCTTACGGTTTAAAATTCATTTACTTAGACGGTAAAAACAATAGCAGGAGGACGGTTTAACAAAAGTTTAAACGGTATTGACGCTTAAAAGCTGTTTGCCTTTCGTAAAACTATATTACAGCAATAAAAATGGGAGTTTCCATTATTCTTGAAAACTCCCATTTATTCATCTATCTTATAAGGCACAGCTCACAGAGCTGTGTTACCGTTATTTCAGAATAATCACTTTAGTGGTTCTTATTTGTCCTTTTACTACAGCGCTTAATTGATAAACGCCAGCAGCATAACCTCGAACATCTATTGTAAATATAGAATGATTAACACTATTCAATTGATATTCTTGGACAATTCTACCAAACCTATCTATCATTGTAATCGTCACAGCTTCACCATCAAAACTATTTATAGCAATATTAATGTTTTCAAGAGTAGGGTTTGGATAGACTTTTAATTTATCGATAATTAAAGGAGTAAAACGACCTATGTTTGGATTAATATTAGGACTTTGTTCCCTTTCTGCTGGTGTTTCGGCAATGGCAGCAGGTATTTCAATATGTTCTTCTCTTTCACAAACAAAGTTCCAAAAAACATCATATACTTTCAGTCTTACCAAATACTCCCCTGCTGGTAAATTGTCAATCGTTTGCCCTGTTCCGCAATCGCCAATGCAATTAAATTTGGATGCAAAAGAAGGGGTAAAAACATCAATAATCGTATTTAAGGTCGGTAAGTTATCTATAATCAAATTGCCATTTGTTACTTCAATAGTAATGTTTTGGCAGCCCGTTTCATTAATTGGTGCTACGATTTCTATATATTGCAAGGAATCACAAATAACGTTTTCCCATTCTTCATCAAAAGATTGATATTGTACAGCATAGACCCCTGGTACTAAATTCGCAAAGGTCTGTGTGCCTTGACAATCATTCCAATATAAACAAGAACTGGTATCAATCGGGTTTTCAAAATCTCTATCCCAGACAACTACTTTATTACGTGGATCATTGACATTAGAGACGATGATCGAATTCCCATCAACTGTAACGACTACATCACAAACCGTACAAGGATTTCCATCAATAGAATCGTCTATGCCATTGCAATTTTCATCTATACCGTTACAAGGAAATTCTGCTGCGCCGGGGTAAATATCTGGATTGGTATCATCACAATCTTCAGCAGCAGTAAATCCGTCATTATCCATATCTATGTCACAATCCTGTGAATCTTCGCCATCACAATCTTCGTCTATTCCATTACAAGGAATATCCACAGCACCTGGATTAATGTCGGCATTTTCATCATCACAGTCTCCTTCGGCTTCGGAAAAGCCATCCTCATCTAAATCGTCTAAAGGTGGACATTCTCCATTAGTAAAGTCAAAGAAGCCTGCTCTTTCTGCTTCACAAGCATTAGGAAAAGTCATACCATTGACACAAACAGGTGCAAATAAGGTCGTACAAACAATCGTATCGGTGGAATCTCTACCGTCACAATTTTGATCAATATTATCATTTGGAATTTCTATCCCATTGGGGTTAATAGTTGCCATCGTATCATCACAATCATCTTTCAGCACAAAGCCGTCCATATCTTCATCCGTACAATTTTGATTGATGTCTTCCCTACTATCACAACCACTAGCATTATCGGCTATCATTATTCCACCTTGTACACCGTCATTTTGTAATAAATCATTGATGTCACAGCAAATTGCCAACATCGGATTATCTCTAATTACTAAAGAATCTGCTACGCTTGCTAAATTTCGCAATCCTTGGGCAGAGCCTAAACTATCATTTCCAATAATTCTAAAATTCCCATTGACAGTCACTAAATCTCCTAATTGGCTTAAATCTCGAATTCCATCATTATCAATAATATTTATGTCGCCGTCTATAGCTTCCAAAGCTTCCAATCCATCAAAGTCTCTTATTTGTGTTGTTCCCCTTAAATGCAAACATCCGCTTAATCGAATAATGGTACGGAAAGCAATCAAAGTAGTAATTTGTGGCACATTGATAAAATAAATATCTCCTCGAATTTCTGTTAGACCACCAAAACCTGTTATCCAAACCAGCCTAGGTAAGTTTTCATAGCGGACACCACCGCCAAAAGCAATCAATCCCGTACCGCCATCTACGCCAAAAGAAGTACTCCCGATATATAATAAAAAGGGTAGATTGGCATATAGACAACTACCGCCGACAATACGTAAACTAATGAAGGTAATATATTCTAAAACAATACAATTTTTGATTTCGATATTACCACCTACTTCTTCTAGGCTGCTGAAACCAGTTAGGTTTCGGAGCATTGGATTATTGCAAATTCTTAAACTCCGTCCTATCTTTCGGATATTATTTAAGCCTTCTAAATTGGTTAACATATCATTCCCTCCATTAATCTCTATGGTATCACCAATTAAAACCATCCCTGTTACTTCTCGAATAGCAAGAAGATTAGAAAGGTCAATAATGTCATCGCCATTGATGATTAAATTGCCGTTGATGATATTACAAGTCGTATCGAAATTATCAATATCCGCTTGCGAATTAAAAATTAAATCGCCACCGCAAGTTGTAAGCATATCAACACCTCCGTCTGGACAATCATCCGCCATGCCACTACAGTTTTCATCTACGCTATTACAATTTATTTCTGGTGCATTTGGATAAATAGCAGGATTGGTGTCATCGCAATCTCCGATCGTATTGGAATAACCTGCAGGTGCAACGCAGGCAATAATGGTGTCTACTCCTGTAACCGCAAATCCGTCTCCGTCTGCATCTGTAAAGAAACGCTGGCAACCACTATTACAATTTGCACCAGTTTCGGGTGTATCATCACAATCACATGCAGCGCCGATGCCATCATTATCTGCATCTATTTGGTCAGGATTAGCTATATTTAAGCAATTATCTGCCCCATCTACAATTCCGTCATTATCTCTATCTCCATCTGTACAGGTCGTGCGCACTTCTGATTCTGCACTACAAGGCATAGGGTTTCCTGAAATATTAATGCCTTGCTGTACTCCATTAGCTTCTAATAGATTGGTAATGCCACAGCAGTCTGATAAGTTAGTGTTATTCTGGATTGTCAAATTGCCTCCTAATAGCCTTAGGCTATCTAATTGATTAAGATTTGTCAGTCCATTATTCTCTATAATGGTTAAATTTCTACCAATTCCTTTTAATCTGGGAAAAGATAAATTACTCAGGGCTGCATTATTCTGAACATATAAACTTTTCCAAGTAGCTCCATTCCGAATAACGGGAACAGAAACGGCTGTTGGTAAACCAATATCTGCCACGTTTGGACAATTGATGGTTATTAAACTAGCATTATCTCTAACGATTAATTCTCGGCTAATTCTTGGTAAGCCTGTGAATGCGACTCGTTCAATAGCATTATTTCCAATAATAGAAATAATACTCGCACTTATTAAATCATTCAATTCGATATTATCTAAGGCTGTATTATTATTAATGGTTAGGAAAGTAACACTCCTCAAAGCGGCGATAGCAGGGAAGGTTTGTAGCTTTGGATTACTGGAAATATTTAGACTAAAAGTTTCATTAAAAATGGGAAAATCAGCAATGGTCTCTAAGTTCTCATTTCCGGAAATATTTAATTCATAACATTCCTCTAAGCCCGTCAAGCCATTTAAATTAACTAAAGCATCATTGTCGATAATATTAACCTGTCTAGCCACTCTTGCCAATTTCGGTAAATTCAAAGTAGTCATAGCAGGATTGCCAATAATATTTAATCGACGATAACTATCTATCGAGCCAAAAGCAGCCCCTACGGAATAAGCAATACCCGACGAAACAACTTGCAATTCGGGCATATCCAAACTTTCTAAACTAGTATTATTTCGAACCGCCATTCTGCCCGTTGAAACAAAAGCAGGTAAATTAGCTCGAATCAAATTAGGGTTATTGTCAATAAACAAACCTAAACTAGCTGAAATTAATTCGGACAAACCATCTAGATTCGTAATATCTGAACCCGTAATAGTTAAAATGCCATTGACATAATTACAATTAAAAGCATCTACTTCTGCTTGTGTTCGCAAAGTGATACTCCCCCCTGGACATTGGTCGATTACCTCGTCTATGATTCCATTACAATTATTGTCAATATTATCATCTATTTCTGTTGCGCCGGGATAAATTGCTGGATTATTATCATCACAATCAGTCGCCTGATCCGAATAGCCTATTGGAGCAACACAGGCAATGATGGAATCGCCATTAATGGCTGCGAAGCCATCTCCATCAGCATCTACAAAGAAGGTTTTGCAGCCGTCTGTGCAGGCAGCGCCTGTTTCGGACGTATCATCACAATCACAAGCTGCGCCTGCTCCGTCGTTGTCGTTGTCAGTTTGGTTGGGGTTGGGAAGTTCCAGACAGTTGTCTTGGGAATCGGCGATGCCGTCATTATCTTCATCTATCACCACTACTCCTTCGCTTTCGCATTGATAAAGTGATTGAATCTCCTGTTCGGTCAATGAACGATCATATATTCGAATATCATCTAATAAACCATCATGTGCGTTTGGTCCTGTTGTTGATTCAAAAGAAGAATTACCCAGCTTCACATTAAAATTATTAATATCACGGAAGCTATAGTCAAAATCAAATGTTTCTTCATCTTGCAACACTCCATCTTGATAAAGTTTAACTACTTTATTTTCAAAATCAATGGTCCCAATAAAATTAATCCATTTATTTTTTGGTAATTCATTTCCATCTTGAATAGAAGTTGTCAAAATACTTCTGCTATCTCCAAAAAACAGTTGCATATAAACTCTACCCTCAATATGACCACTTCTTGATTTTGCCAATACCATCCTAGGGGTAGCATCGGTATCTGACATAGAAACAAAAACATCGTAATCATTACTATTATCATTGATAGTTACCCATGTCGAAAAAGTTAAAGATTTGCTGATAAATTGAAAATCCGATACATTTTCTGTTATGTCTATACTTTGAGCATTTGTAAACTGAAGGGCACTTCTTTGATTACCATTTCTATCACCTACATAATTCAAGTCACCAATAATAGATGCATCATGGTTATTTCCACTATCATCATTCGTATTCTCATCAAATGTATAATAAGCAACTAATCCATTTCCTATCCCACATGCGCCTCCATTGCCATTAGTTATTGGCAAATCAAAACCATCACAATCTTCATCAATTCCATTTCCTGCTATTTCTGGTGCAAAGGGAAAAATAGTAGGATTAGTATCATCGCAATCAGTCGTATCACTAACATACCCGTTTGGTGCAATGCAAGCTATTATGGTTTCACTTTGTGGGGATGCAAAGCCATCTCCATCGTTATCTCTGTAAAATAGTTCACATCCTGTTGTACAATTTGCGCCTGTTTCTGGGGTATCATCGCAATCGCAGGCGGCACCTGCGGTGTCATTATCTGCGTTTAATTGGTTAGGATTGGCAGTTTGTATACAGTTATCTAGATTATCCAATATTCCATCATTATCTATATCATCTACGTTATCACATTCCAAAATAATTTCTTCCTGCGAAGAACATTGACTTGGGTTGTTATCGATAATAATGGCTCGACCAATCTGCTCTTCAGAGTTACTCAGGATAGGATCAATGCCACAGCAGCTTACTAAATTGGCATTACTTCTAACTTCTAAGTTTCGACCTACTGATGAGAGGTTGAAGAAGGTATTTAGAATCGTGAGGTTAAGGTTATTACTTATATTAAAATTATTACCAATAGATATTAATTTTGGAAAGCCATCTATCGTAACCAATCCCTCATTCCGTTGTATTAGCAAAGAATGCC
>CAZXYA010000258.1:6659-12266 GCA_964644655.1 uncultured Saprospiraceae bacterium
TAAACTGTCCTAAATTAGAATGGTCTAATACATGTAAATAACCTTCGATTATCTTTAATTGTGATATTGAAAAATTTGGGAGAGATTCATTATTCTGTAGTAAAAAACTACCCCCCACCAAACTTAAACTTGGTAGAGTTAGCGCACTTAAACCTCCGTTATTCGATATATTTAATGACCTAGAAACTGTATCTAAAGCAACAAAATTTATAGTGTTAAGTATTGCATTGCCTGATATTACTGCATCTACAGTCGTCCGTCTGTAGACGGGAAAATTACTCAGATTATCCAGAACAGGATTTTCCAAAAATCTAAAATATTGACTTACTTCCATTTCGTTAAAGCCTGCAATCGTAGCCAAGTTTGCATTCTCATTAAATACAAAATCTCTTCCTACTCGCTTCAGGGCATTAATGCCTTTCACCTCTTCCAAATCTGGATTAGAACCAATATTAAAATTATTACCAATAGATATTAATTTGGGAAAGCCATCTATCGTAACCAATCCCTCATTCCGTTGTATTAGCAAAGAATGCCAAGGATAACGATTCGTGGAAAAGGAACTCTCAAATGCCTGACTTCCTATTCTTTCTAATTCTGGAAAACTAAACTGTCCTAAATTAGAATGGTCTAATACATGTAAATAACCTTCGATTATCTTCAAATTACTTAAATTAAAACTAGTCAAATTCGCATTCCCCCGAATCAATAAATTCCCAGTAACCGTCTGCAATTCAGACAAACCATTCAAATTAGTAATATCTTCCCCTGTAATCGTCAAATTCCCTTCAAAAACACCACATTGAAAAGCATCAACTTCAGCTTGGGTAGAAAGTGTTAAATTTCCAGAGCAAGCATTTTGGGCAAATCCAAAATTTAAGGTGGTCATAAGTACAATAAAAACCAACAGAAAACGAGTGTAAAAAGTGTGCATAATTTTGTTTTTCAAATAAATATAGAATAGCTAAAGCATAATGGGTTATTATCACTTTAGACAAAGTAATTCAATCAAATAAGTAGGAAAGACCAACGGGGAGGATTTAAAGACGGGTTTATTAAGTTAGAATTCTAAATGTAGTAAAATATCTATAGTCACACAAACAACAAATTTTAAGTTTTATAAAAAATAAAGTTTGTTGTGACATGCTTTTTTTAACAGTAAGATTTAATTTCATAAAAAATACTATTAAATCATTTTAAATCCGCATTTCAACACCACAAATAAGTTTTTTGTAAAGTCATTTCCTATAATTTAGTGACAAATAAACGCAGTAAAAAATAGGATATATTCAAGTAAAAAAATAATTAGCCGAGTACTAAAAGCGTAGGGTACGTATCTTTAGTGAATTATATCTTGAGCAATTAAATAGCGAATGACATCTACTGCTGTTTCAAAAGTATTCAACGGAAAAATACTTTTTCCTATTTTCAATATTTTAGCTCGATGACCACTTACACTTCTTTCAGAAATTTTCATGTTAGTAGCTACTCTTTTTTTGAGATTACTAGCATCCAGTTTTTTAGCTATTCCAATTGCAATTAATGTTATGACCTGTTGTTGTTTGGGTGTAAAACCTAGTTCCAGCAATGTTGGTACTTTAAGTTGATTAAACTCCTGTTGAATTATTTTAATATTTGATATGGGGCGTTTCTTGTTTTGTTGGTTCGCAAAAATCTCCATGGTTAACGGTTCTCCCTTATACGTTCCAAGAATGTGAAACCAGTTAAAAATAGTAATAGCTTTATTATTTTCATCCCATTGCAACACCTTACTGGATTGTGCTACCAACCAATAATTTCCTTTATAATCTTTAAAGGCTCTTTTACCTCCAAAGTAGTAAATACCACGATTAAAATCGGAAGCATATTTCAACATCAACTGATAAAGGGCAATCCTCTGTTTTATCAAGAGCAGGCGTTGATTGAGATGGATAGTTGACAATAGCATTTTTTCCGTCCAATTTTTAGTGTACGGATAGCCCATTTCTGTATCCAGTCCATATTGAAAAGGAATCGTATTGGTTTTGAAATCATTTACCCAAAAAAAAGTACGGGGTAATGCAGTTATTTCAAGCCTTCGCAGGTCGATTAAACAAGCCGTCCAATTAGGGTGATAATTATCTCCCAATTGATCCCTAATATTTTTAAAAGCTGCTAATTCTCTCTTTATATAACCAATCATTTTGGTATTTTAAACAAAAAAATAAATGCCTCGCAATAGCATAATCCCTATTACGAGGCATTAAATTTAGTACAATCGGCTAATCATTAATTTTTTACTAATCGGTCTTTTATTAACAGGTTGCACATACAAAAAATGTAAGCCATTTGAAAAAGACGAGAGGTCTATCTTCACCTTTGCTTGCTGCAATTCTTTAATATTTTGTTCCCAAACTTTTTGAGAAAAACTATTGTAGATACTAATTTGTACTGCTTGCTTTTGTAGTCCATCTAAGTTTAGTGTCACTTGTTCTTTTGCAGGGTTGGGATAAAGGTCAACATCCTCCGCTTGTAATCCATCTATTAATTTTTGCCTACTAGTAGCCCCTCTTTCTAAGTGAACAGGAATGGTCGTAACACATAAAAAATTAAACCCTTCATCATAGGCCTTCACCTGAACAAAATAATCCCCTGCCAACAAATTTTCAACTGTCTGAAAATCTCCACAATTGGCAAAGCAGTTGTATATTGGATTATAATTTTCATCAAAAACATCAACAATTTCTATGGGGGCGGTTAAGCCGCCAATTGTAAGGACACCATCGTTTCCAGAAGCACTTGCATGGTCACAAAATTCTTCGGCATCACCACCGTTTCCGGGGTCTTCCTCTCCAGTAGTTCCCACTTCTACTATCTCTTCAAAAATGAGCATATCGCAACGAATCGCTGCAAAATTATCCGTAAAACTCTGTATATGAATGGCATACCTACCGACAGGCAATCCTTCAAAAGTAAAACTTCCTTGCACATCTTCTTCATAGGCAACTTCTCCAATAATGGTGGTAAGGTTTTCATCAAAAAGGATAATTCTATTATGACGGTCATTTAAATTATCAAAAGTAATTGCTCCTGGACCAATCGTTATGATTACATTACACATCCCATTATTAACGGGTGTTCCAGAACAGGTGCAATCTGTTTGTACGCTATCATTCTCTGTATCTGGGTTATTATCGTCACAAGAATCTCCAAAATCAGCATTCAAATTCGGACAATCTACAACTGGCGAATCCATATCTGTCACGGTAACATAGTCAACAAAATCACAACGAATAGCGGCAAAATTTACGGTAAAACTCTGTATTTTAACCGCATAATCGCCAATTGGTAATCCTTCAAAAGCAAAACTTCCTTGCACATCTTCTTCATAAGTTACTTCTCGAATAATATTTGTAAAAGAGGGGTCATAAACGATTATTCTATTATGTCGATCCGTAAGTCCATTGATCAAAATACTATTGACACTAGTAGTTACTACAACGGCACAGGTATCGTTGGGTAAAGGTCCTTCAGGAGTATCTCCACCACTACATTCCTCAGTTAAACCTGTAAAGAAAAAAGGATTGTCAATTGTTCCAGCAAGAGAAGATACGCCTTGGTCATCGGTCGCTTCTATATAATATTCTGTTCCTGCACAAGTCAAATCCATACTAGGAATAATCCCTGTGTACTCCCCACCCCCATTATTCGACATCGGTACCTCTTGAAAAAGAATGTCTCCTAATTCTCGATAAAATAACGTAACGTTAGCCACAAATTGAGTAGCATCTTGTACGTTAGCTATAATTGTTAAATCACTATTAATGCTAGCCATTTCAATGGGTGTATGCTGAATAGTAGGCGCTATATTGGGCAAAATAGCTATTTGAAAAGGGTTTTCCATAGGATCAACAGAAGGAAGCGTTACACTCGTAACATTATCTGATGCAACTATATAAAAGTTAACACTTGGTGTATTGGCAAACCCCTGTGGGATAGTTGCTCGCCATACATCCGTTCCAGCATCTTGTACCATCGGAATCTGTTGGAACGTAAGATCTCCTTCATTTTGATAAAAGAGTTGTGCTTCTTGTACAAAAGGGGCGCTTTCATCCATAATAATAGCAGCTATTTCTAAAGCCGTTCCAGGGTCAAATGCTTGTTCAAATAAAGCTTTGGTAGCGTTATCTAAATTAATAATCGGAATGGCGCCAGGTGTATAATCTACAGCATCTTGTATCCGACCAGTAGGTAAATTAACTTTTACTTCTACTAATCTTTCTTGTCCATTTCTCATAGGTTGACTACTTTGATAACGCACTAAATAAGAATTGGAAAGTTGCTGAGAAATAGCTTCTAAGATAAAATCAAAGGAAGAAAAAATATTAAAAATTTGTCCATTGGTTTCCATGGTTACTTGCGTAAAAGTTCCATTTAAAGATTGCTCTGTTAAAGCAAAAATAGTAATCGAATTGGTCACCGCAATATCCGTCGCTTGCTGACTGGTCACACTACTTTGATTGGGGGTTTCATCTGTTATTATCACAAAAACCCGCTGGGCGCCAGGTCTAAAGTTAAACCCTCTAGCCGCATCTAAAATGGCTTCATAACCAGGTTCATTTCCCCCACTCGTTCTATTTCTAGCAAAGACAACATCTCTAAAAAAAGCAGCATCCGTCGTCAAGTTTCCATTCTCTTCTAAGATAGGAAAACCGCCGTTGGCATCTTGTCCATAACGAGCGAGTCCAAGTGCAAAATCAATTCCTGAATTTTCCAATTGGCCAACAAAATTATTTAAGTTTTGTCGAATTGCCGCTTGCTCATCACTTAAGGAGCCGCTATTGTCCACAATAAAAACAATATCTGCCAAACGGTTATTGGCCCCTCCTCCATTTTGTATATTCGGTGGAATGACTTCAAAAAAATCTGTTTGTACTACGCCATTTTCACAAACTGAAAACAGCGAAGGGTCAAGATCTAAAATGGAATTGCTTCCATCGGTTACCGTAACATTTAAAAAGACAAAGGGAAAGTTCTGGGTGTTGATACTCGAAATTTGCAAGGTATTATTAGCATTTTGTGCTAATAAGATTGTTTGTAAGAATAGACAAGCAAATAAGCATAAGCTGTGGTAAAGTTTGTTCATTATGAGTGTTTTTGTATTATTTTGTCTTGACTACACAGTACAGTAGTTAGTAAAATAAGTTATCAAATTAGTTAGAGGGGGGATTTTATTTGGTATTGTGGGAAAAGAAATTTCCCATAAATTGAGACTTTTAGGTAAACTTGTCAAAAAAGGTTATTTTTTTTTATTAATTTTCGCTTACAAAACAAGTAAAAATAAAAATAATAAACTGATAATCAATTAATTACATGAAAAATTTTCACCCAAAAAAAATATGGAAACATCCAGTACTTACCTTGATAAAAGCTTTAGAATCAACCGAATTAAAGCAATGTGAGAAATTTATCATCACTCAATTCAAAAACGATAATTCTCAAGAATTTATATTGTTTAAATATCTAAAAGTAACTATTAAAAAACAGCCGAAAGTAAATTTTAATCCGGTCAATATTCGTAAGCATCCTTTAAACCCCATCTTTTCCTATCGCAAAAATGCATCTACC
>CAZXYA010000259.1:0-12262 GCA_964644655.1 uncultured Saprospiraceae bacterium
AATAAAAAGGGTGATTTTAAAAGACGTTTCATTTTGCGAAATTTTGATTTATTTATAGTTAAAATGGTTGGTTTTAGTGCTTCCAGAACTTTTAGCTCTGGAAGCACTTTTCCCAAAGTACAAACGTTTTTTGGATAAGAAAGTTATCCACTACCAAATTTAGTATATTCCTACTATTAAATCCTATTTATTTGCCTGATTTGTTACATTCTTTAAGTGAATAGACTAATAAATAGGTTTAATTGTTTATAAGAGTACCTCGTTTGATCGGAAATTAGTAAGCTTACCTAGCTCCAAACTAGGATCCTTGAGTGGTAGATGACTTAGAATATTGATAAAAAATTCCTCTATCAAAAGGCGTCCAGATACTTGCTTTTTGACCTGCTGCTTTTAGCGCTCGATTTGTCCAACTATTACAGGTATGAAAAAGACTGTAGCTACCCGTAGCATCATAAAAAGCATCAGCATCCGTATAAACAGCATCGGTTTTTATGTGAACAACTTCCCCATTTTTTTGCCGAATAAAATCCTTTTGAATGAAGTCAACCAGTCGTTGGTATTGATTGTTAGAAAGGTCAATTTTGATACAATTTTCTCCTTCTTGCATCCTTCGGTAATAGGTCGCATGAATGGCAGCAGTACTTAATCCAGTAGCGGCATTAAAAGCCGTACTAAATTTTAACTCTGCCCAAGTTGGGGTGTCTAAATAGAAGCCTTTGTCTCCCCAGCCAATAGCAACGAAATTGTAATCTGTGCGCTTGCCCTTGGTATTTTCAAATTTTAACTGTTGACTCCAATCAATCTGAGGTGTTTTTATGGGTAAAACTAAATCTGTATGAACGCCATTTGTTAAAATGTAAATAGATAAATCATCGCTTGTATTCGCCTCTTCGGACACGCCAATGCTGCCTAGACCTAAGCCAGCTAAAACATAAAGTCCTAATAGTCCTATAATTCCTAAAATGGTGTAGGCGGTGATTTTGAGTAGTTTTTTCATAGTATTCTGTTTGTATAAAATGGTTAAATGAGTAAGGAATTTCGTGAAAAACAATTTGGATGCATCGGAGTAAGTTCTACGCAGATGAGCTAGGAGGATAGGTTGTACGAATCAAGCGGATTTGTACGGATTTTCCTTGTAACTTGTATTATCTTTTTACTCATTTAATAATGGGATGCTACCTATTTATTTATTCATTTTATTATGTTCCCTTTTACTCATTTTAGCCACAATATATTGAATACTAAGGACATAAAAAAATTACGCTATTAACCGTAAAAGGAGAATGCTTTAAAATAAGGGATAAAGATGGTCGGTGCGATGCACCTAAGGGGTTTTTTTGAACATGAAGGATACAAAGCTAGGAGGTGCGATGCACCTCAATGTCTTTTTGCGGTTAATAAATCACTCTACTCCTTCCATTAACTGTCCACTCAATTGTAATAACTGGATTTCAATCACTTTTGCATCAAATTTTGCTGTATTTAAACTTGTTGCGGCGTTTAATAAATTTAATTGGGCTTGCCTAAACTCTACGGAATTGACTTGTCCGACTTTAAATTGTTCCTCTGTTCGTTCAAAGTTTAATTGATTGATACTTAGATTTTTAGCTTCTGCTTTTAGTATGAAAAGTGCATTTTGATAACTTTCCCAAGCGTTGATAACATCTCTTTCCAATTGTTGCAGTATCTGCTCTTTTTGGGTCAATTGAGTGGCTACATTAATTTTAGCGTTTTGGTTTTGCAATTTTCTACGACCGCCATCATATAAATTCCAAGACAAAGTAACATTTGCGGATATTCCACGAGTATTAGACACATCTATAAATGAACCAGATGCATTGTCTGAAAAAGTAAAATTATAATTGGCATTGGCTCCAAGTGTAGGTTTTTTAGTAGCTTCTATAATATCAAAATCTAAGGCAGAAATAGCCAAATCCTGATTCAATAATTTTACTAAAACATTATTAGATTTAGCCGTTTCAATTAGGTTTTCTAAATTAAGAGTAGCATTATAATTAATAATTGTATCTACTGAAAAATCGGTAGTAACTGTTCTACCCATCGCTACATTTAAATTTCTTTTAGCATTGGCTACCTGATTTCTTAGATTCATTAAATTAATTGAATCTCTTTGTATATCTACCTCTGCATTTAATACATTTAGTCGAATACCTTGACCATAATCGTATTGGTACTGCGCCCTTTGCAAGCGTTTTTTGGATAATTCAATAGTCTGTTCCAATACTGCACTATTTTGTGCCAGTCGAGCTACTTCATAATAATTATTAAAAACAGCCAATACATTATTTTCGATAGTTTGTCTCAACTGTAAATCACTTAAATTGGCGACTTCTTCTAGTTGCTTTACCGTTAAATCTCTTGTTTTATCAATAAAGGTATAATTCGCTTGAACGGTGGCATTCGTCCCCCAGTTGAAAGCATTAGAAGTCGTATTTTCACTACCATTGCTAAATTGTTGATTAGAGCCGCCTAATCTAGAATTTAGACCTGCTGTTGCATTGATAGTCGGTAAATAACCATTTAGTTCTCGGCTAGTATTATTTTTAGCAATTTCAATATCATTTTTTGCCATCTGAATATCAAAATTATTTTCCAAAGTGATTTGGATGGCTTGAGCTTTGGTTAAAATACTTTGGGCTGTTACGGGGGAGATAAATATAATTCCTACTAAAATGAAAAATATATGTTTGAACATTTTTTGATTTTTAATTCCAATTGTGAATTCGAAAAATTGCCTATTGAACCACTAAATACTCTGTAATAAAAGCTTCACCCTTAAAAATCTCTCAAAGTAGCAGCAAAGCTGCGCTCGGGGGACACGTCAAAAGTTTAAAAATTTTAAATTACAGTGTACTAAATATTCAACCTTAGAAGAATTCATCATTTATCATTCATAGTTCATCATTCTTAATAAACTTCCTCCAATGCTTCTTTTTCTATTTTTTGTTCAATAACCGCTCGTTCAATATCTCGTCTAGCAGGACGTTTGCCAGTAAATAACCAGATTCTATTTCGTTTGATAGAATTACTTAAATAGAGTAGGAGCGGTAATAAAAATAAGGTTAAGAAAGTGGCATAAGCAATACCGTAAGCAATGGTAATCGCCATAGGAATTAAGAACTTAGCACTTCTTGCGGTTTCAAAAATTAAAGGCATTAAACCTGCTACGGTGGTCACCGAAGTTAAGAAAATAGCCCGAAATCTAGACCGACCTGCTTCGTATAAGGCATCTTTAAAAGGCAAACCCTGTTTGAGAAAAACATTAAATTTACTCACTAAAACCAAGCCGTCATTTACTAAAATACCGATTAATGCAATGACGCCTAGGATAGAAAGCATACTAAGGGGATAACCATGAATCCAATGCCCCCAAGCAACACCAACCAAACTAAAAGGAAGCAATAGAAATAATAATAAAGGTTGACTATAGGACCTAAAAGAAAAGGCAATAATCGCAAACATCAAGAAAAAAGTAACAGGTAAAATAGTGCGAAAAGAACGACCTATTTTAGCAGTTTCTCGACTTTGTCCTTCATATAATGGCGTAACTGAAGGATAGCGAGCTAGAATTTCTGGCATAATAATGTTCTGAACATCTGCCATGATTTCTACCGAACTATCATCCGCATTTTTAAGGTCAGATTCTACTTTAATTTCTCGAATGCCATTGAGGTGATTAATGGAGACTTCTCCTCTTTCTATGGAATATTCCGCAATTTCAGATAGCGGTACACGCTCCCTCGTATTGGTGACAATCCACATGTCATCCAGATTTTTAATAGAGGCTCTATTCGCTCGATCATAGCGGACCCAAACCCTAATTTCGTCTCTACCTCTTTGGAATCTTTGGACGGATTGTCCAAAGAAACCTGCTCGAACTTGCGCCATTACATCGTTCAAATTCAAACCTAATAAATAAGCATTTTCTTTGAGTTCTAACTCAATTTCTTTGATCCCAGCAGGGTCATTGTCGGTAATGTCTTTGAGTCTTGGATTATCTTGAAAGGCTTCCTTTAAGGCATTTTTTGCACCTTTTAATTCTTTAATATTACTTCCTGTCAAGGAAATAGAAATAGGTTGACCACCAAAATTTCTATTAGAACCAAAAGTCAATTTTTCAACGCCATAAATAGGACCTGTTGCTTCCTCTACTGCATTTGCAATAATACTTGCATTAAAATCTCTTTGTTCTCCTGGTAATAGATTTAACTCCAAAGTAGCATTGGATATACCCGGTCCAATTCTTCTAATCATATTTTGAATGACCGACTTTCCACCAGATTGCTTTTCTTTAAAATCTTCATTAACCGCAATAGCCGCTTTTTCTATTTGCTCCATAACTGCTACGGTAATATCTTCACTTGTCCCTTCAGGCATCGCTAAATTGACACTCACTCGATCACTAGAGAAGGGCGGAAAAAAAGAAACACCAATAACACCCCCGAAGATAGACCCGAAGGTCATTATCAACAAAGCAAGTGGAATACAAAAAGCAAAAATTCTATAAGTCAAAAAGAAATGTAAAACGGGCGAATAGATTTTATCCCTGACCCAATTGATGCTATTATCTGCCCAACGGTTAAGTAAAAAATGCTGCCCATTTTTTTTCATGGCACTAGAATGTGCAATATGTGCAGGTAAAAAGACTAATGCTTCGATTAGGGAGAATAATAAAGTAATAACTACGACTACCGCTACTTCATAATAAAAATCACCGAAGCGGCCTTCTAGGAAAAAGAAAGCGGAAAAAGCGACAACTGTTGTTAAAATAGCCGAAATAATGGCTGTGGAAACTTCCAAAGTACCATCAATAGCTGCCCTAGTGGCGGATTTCCCCATTTCGTAATGGGCATAAATATTTTCCCCAATCACAATGCCATCATCCACTAGTATTCCAATGACGACAATCATCCCAAATAAGGACATGAAATTCAAGGTAATTAATCCCGGTACAAGAATAAACATTCCTAAGAAAGAAACGGGCAAACCAAAAGCTACCCAGAATGCTAAACTTGGTTTCAAGAAAATGGATAATAAAATAAGCACTAAAACAATCCCAAATAACCCATTTTCACTTAAAATCCGAGTTCTATCTCGCAAATCTACAGAGCGATCATTGGTGATATTGAGTTGTACATTATCCCGTTGTTCATTAAATTTTTTGGCGTAAGTACGCATTAGATTCGACGCCCCTAAATATTCTTCATCATTGGTGGTTTGTACTCTGATTTGAACAGCAGATTGCCCATTAAAATAAATACGATCAGGATTTTCAGACCATTTGTCTCTTATCGTAGCGACATCCTTCAATCGAATAACATTTCCATTTTGATCAGCTCGAATAACTATATAATCTAATTCATCTGCATAATAAGCTCGATTGGTGGCTCTAATTAAATAGTCTTCTTCTTTGGTTTTTATATTGCCACCAGTTGCTAAAATATTGGCTTTTGCTATTGCGGTAGATACTTCGTTAAAAGTAAGATTTTTAGACCGCAAATCATTTTCTCTGACCGCAATTTCTATTTCTTCCTGCGGGAATCCAGTAATTTCTACCTGAGAAATCCCCTCCATATTTCGAATATCATCCTCTACTTGGTAAGAGATTTTCTTCAAGGTTTGTAAGGGAATATCTTTTCCACTTAAAGCCAAACTAATCACCTCATTTAGTCTTTCTCTTTTGGAAATAATGGGTGGTTCCATATCTACAGGAAAAGAAGGAACTCTATCCACCGCATTTTTGACTTCTTGTAGCATATCATTGATGTCGTATTCTTCATACGTTTCAATGGTTATGACTGCGCTATTTTCAGAGGATTTAGAGGTCACTCTTTCTATACCCACAATGCCTTTAAGATTGTCTTCAATTTTTAAAACAATACCTTCTTCCATCTCGACGGGAGAAGCTCCGGGATAGGCAATATTGATATTAATCGTTGTATTGGGAAATTGTGGATACAAGGAAAAATTCATCCTTGATAAACCGCCAATACCAAAAATGAAAATGGCCAATAAGGCAACATTTACTGCAACGGGAAATTTTATAAAATAAGCTATTATCTTTTTCATGGAGTAAGTCAGTTGGATCAGTTATCAGTTGTCGGTTGTTGGTTTCTATAGAAGGAGATAACCGAGAACCGACAACTGACAACCGATAAATCTAATTTTTTAAGGCTGTTTTATTATCGGTGGACGTATTATCTGAAAAAACTTTGACCTTCATCCCCACATAAGCACTAGGAATTGGTTTTGCCAATATTTTCATGCCATCCGTTAAACCTTTTACGACGGCGGTGCTTTCTTTGAAGAATATGGGTTCTACTTGGACCAATGCTAAAACGGTATCTTTTACAACAAATACCTGATTATTTTCCACTAATAATTTTCTATTTAACTCATAGGTGTTTTGTTCTTCCTTTGCTGTAATATCTGCTTCTAAATACATCCCTTCTTTTAATCCTTTTCCTCTTACTTGAATAAAAGTAGGAATTGTTTGAGAGGCTGGATCTACTAAACTGTTGACTCGAATCACTTTCCCTGTCCAATTTTTAGTTTTTGCTACATTATGTAATTGTACCGTTTTACCTACCCCCAATAAATCGCCATAGGCTGTATTTACCGCAACTTCTAATTCATAAACACTTTGGTCAATCAGTTTACCTAATTTTTGTCCCGGTCGAATTAATGCTCCAGGATTAACCAATGCTTGGGTTAAGACACCAGAAAAAGGAGCTTTGACCACATAATTCTGTAATTGGATTTCTAGGTTTTGTACATTATAAAAGGCGGTGTAAATATTTCTACCAGAAAGGAATAATTTCTCTTTTTCGCTTTCTGGTTCAGGCAAGGCAACTAAAGGTAGGTTAACATCAAAATTGCGAACATACTCATCCCATTTTCCAATAGCATCAGGATAATCTAAGCGCAAATCTGGAATTAACAAGACGAGTTGATTATAAAAACTACTTTTTTGCGCTTTTAAACCAATGACTTCTTCTTTTTTATCTAAGGCTAATAAGGTTTCCCCTTTTTTGTACCAAGTGCCAGGTTTAAAAGCTCTACTACTGCTATTAAAAATACCTTGGACTTCCGCATATAGTTCCACTCTGTTTTTAGCCATCAAATTACCAGAAGTGGTAATGGTAATGGGGGTATTCGAGTTCCGAACAATATCGACAAAGGCGCCTGTTTCTAATTTTTTTTCTTTTCTAGGTTTCCATTCTTTTTTATTGGAAATGGTACGTTTAGCTACGGTATAAGCACCAAAAAGAAGAAGGATTCCTAAGACGGAAAGGATGATTTTTCTGATCATAACTATTTTTCAATTTAAGGGAACAGGAAAAATATAATCTACCCATTTTACTCGTCCTTTTTCCTTTATTCTGCGTTGAAAATACTCGCCATAGCAAAGGCTATGTCTGCGTTTTTCGCCTTGACTAAAGAAAAAACAACTTCCTAAAATTTGAGTACCTATTTATTATCTGCTCCCTAATCTTTCTTTCCAACACGCTTGAGAACTTTATGTTGTATTAAGATTTTGATTTTTTTCTGATTTCTTAAAAATTGCCAGAAATGCTCAATTTTTTTTACAAGCCATGCATTCTACTTCTACTTTAGCACCCAAAGCTAGACCATTGGCACCTAAAGCACTTCTAGCAGGTTTTTTGTTTGGAAAAAATTTAATGTACTCTTCATTAAAAATACCCCATTCCTTAATATCTTCAATAAAAACTCGACATTTAATAATATCTTCCATCGTAGCACCATTGGCTTCTAGAACAGCTTTAATATTTTCCATTGTTTGTTTGGTTTCTGCTCGAATACCTCCTTCAACCAATTTAAAGGAGCCTGGAACATTACCGAGCTGTCCTGATAGATAAATCATATTGTTGACCATCACCGCATCTGAAAAAGGGAGGTTCATCTTTGTGGTATTCTCAGATACATAGTGTTTTATTATTGTGGGTTTATTGGTCACTTTAGTCGATGGTTGACAACTAGAAAGTAATAAAACTAATAGTGAAAAGAGTAATAGAGGAGTGGCGGTTGCCATTATATTTTGCATGATTTGTAATTTTTTAGCAAAGAGAATGGAATTTAAATTGTAAAAATATTATTGACTTTTAATTAAGGTGGTAGGTGCGCTGCACCTTATGGCTTATTTTCAGCTTTAATGATATAAATGTAGGCGGTGCGCTGCACCTTGCTATCTTTTTGCGGTTAATATTTTTTGACGCTGATTTCGCTGATTATTAAGATGTATATCCCCAGCCAGCGCTATGCTGAATAGTTCAAAAAGGATAACTCCCTACTTTTTCTTATATTTATCATTCAGCCCAATACCTTTCAAAATCATTGGAATTATTTTCTCCATTCGTTTTTCTTTAGTTGCGGTTCTTTTTGCCGTACTTATATATGCCGCAAACTCTCTTTTGTCAGTTAATGTAAAAGCTTCAAAATGGGTTGCTAATATTTTATTATTGTTTAAAGCAGTTTGTAATTCAGGTGGAATGATTAAAGGCTTTTTAGTTCTAGTAGGTTTAATGACCTTACCATCTTTGTGATTTTGAATAGCTTCTTCTACATAAGCTAACACGGCCGCTTTGTCTATTTCTTCTATAGATTGAAAACGCCATTGCCGCATTGCTTTTGTTTTACCTTCTTGAGCATTTTTCAATACGTTTAAATCATCCTTAAGCGTACCACCCTGAAAGAACCAAATGCCAAAGTAATCTTTAAATGCAGCTATTGCTACTATATTTTTGCCTTTTAGCATATAGGTAGGAAACATCCATTTAATAGTCTCTTCTAATCCAGTAGATAAAATTAATGATCTTAATAATACTAGAGGTGCTTGCCATTTTTCATTATTGGCAATGTATTCATCGACATTGGTAGATTTTTCCATGGTCTTGATGTTAATAATCGACACTTTGTAAGGGTAATGAGTTAATAAATTTTAGGCGTTTATGAGGCTAAAAAGGAAGATATTTAGTTGAAAAAATTACTTATTTAACCTCATTACCTCATTAATCTCACTAACCTCATTACTTCTTTTTATGTTTAGATGGAGAAATATCGAAATGAAAGTCCTCTTCTTTATATAGATTATAATACCGATCAGGGTCAAATTTGAATAATTTAGCGGGTCGATGTGCTACACCTGCTTGTAATTCTTTTAAGTCGATAAGCAAATCCATAGAAAGAATTTTTTTTCTAAAATTCCTTTTATCCAATTTTTCTTCTAAGATAGCTTCGTATAAGTGTTGTAATTGAGTAAGCGTAAATTTAGGAGGGAGTAGTTGGAAGCCAACAGGTTGACGTTTGATATTTAATTTTAAGCGATTAAAACAAGCCGTAAAAATTTCGTCATGATCAAAAGGTAGATCTAATGCTTTAACTTCTTCAACTGAAAACCAAGCCACTTCTTGTGCAATGGAGGAAGCCTGAAGGCGGTAATCAGAAATTTTAATTAAAGAATAATAGGCAACGGTAATGACTCTGCCAAAAGGGTGTCGATTAACTCTACCAAAAGTACTGACTTGTTCTAAATATACTTTTTTTAGCCCAGTTAATTCGTCTAGTACTCGTTCGGCGGCAGCATCTAAATTTTCATTTTGATGAACAAAATTCCCTGCCAAAGCCCATTGGTCTTTAAAAGGGACTTCCCCTCTTTTAATTAATAGTACCTTTAAATCAGCTTCATCAAATCCAAAAATAATATTATCTACGGTGAAAGCACTTTTGAAAAAACTATTAAAAGGATTCATTGTTAAGGCTGAAGTATTTAATGTTTTGCTTGTATTTTTCATTGAAAGCGAAAATTAGCAAATATTCGCTGGTTTGTCAAAGGTTTTGAAAAGAATTAGTGTAAATATTACACTTTGTTATTGGTATTCAGGAAAAAGTGCTAAAATACTGGGTTCATTAGCTGCACAAATACCTCTTTCTGTAATAATTCCAGTTACCAAATGAGCGGGCGTAACATCAAAGGCATAATTCATGGCAGGACTATTCTCTGGCGTTAGCAAGACTTGCTGAATAGTTCCATCCTTTGCTTTTCCTTGGATATAGCTGACTTCTATAGCGCCTCTTTTTTCAATAGGGATTTCCTTGAGGCCATCACGGATACTCCAATCAAAGGAAGAGTGGGGAAGGGCTACATAAAAAGGAACCTCATTATCTTTTGCAGCTAATGCTTTTAAATAAGTACCAATTTTATTAGCAACATCTCCTGTTCTAGTCGTTCGATCACTACCTACAATCACCATATCGACTTGGCCGTGTTGCATTAAGTGACCACCAACATTATCTGAGATAACGGTATGTGGTACGCCATGATTTAATAATTCGAAAGCCGTAATTCTAGCACCCTGATTTCGGGGCCTTGTTTCATCTACCCAAACATGTACAGGAATACCAGCGTCATGAGCTGCGTAGATAGGGGAAGTGGCAGTACCATAATCCACACATGCCATCCAACCCGCATTGCAATGGGTTAAAATATTAATTGGTTGGTCTGGTTTCGCTGCATGTAGTTTCTTGATGATTTCTAGGCCATGCACCCCAATCATGCGACAATGTTCTGCACTTTCCTTGCAAGCTTCTTGGGCATAATTTAACGTACAATCTATAGCCTCTTTTTTGGTTTGACAACCAATTAATTTTTTGGAAACTGCTCGAATAGTATTGGCTAAATCAACAGCGGTCGGTCTAGTTTGATTTAGATAATCACTTTGTTGTTTCAGGTATGGTGCAAAATTATTGTCTGGTGCTTCTAATGCCGCCAAATACATACCATATGCTGCTGCTGCACCAATGCAAGGGGCTCCTCTTAAATGCATCTCCTTAATGGCAACACCCATTTTATGGCAAGAATCTATATCTTCTATTAGAAATTGATGGGGTAAGGCTCTTTGATCAATAATCTGTACAATTGAAGAATTACCTTCCTTTAACCAAATTGTCTGATACGCTTTTCCTTGAATTTTCATGCTTCTTTTTTAGCGCTAAATAATTAGTAAAATATTACTAAAAAACAATATATTGAGGAACTAAAATTGAAAACAATTTGTTTTATAAGTAGGAAGCTACATCTCGCCGAATCTTATTTAATTGTAGTGGATAAGGTAAGTATTTAGCCGCTTATAGATCAATTTATTGTTTTTGAGCAAAAGTACTAAAGCTACAACTAAAAATCGTTTTCCTGCAAATTATTTAATCACTAAAATTTATCAAAATGGAAAATTTTATTGTGGGAGGTAAAAATGACCTCCTAATCGAAGTTAATTGATGGGTGTATAAACATCCGTCTCGCTCCTGACGTAAAAATGAAGTAGTTTTATATACCTCCCAGTTATTTCCATTCAAAACCTATCTTAAAAACCGTTCGGTTGAACCAGAGTTTAAATTTAGATTCAATTGGATTGCCAAAAGCGTCAAAATTAAGGTTTTCGCCCCTAATATTTTGTAATTGCTGACCAATTGAAAGTAGAAAACGCATTCGACGTCGAGAAGCGAAATTAACACCAATTTCTGGCTGAAATAAAAAACCACCCCGATGGTCACCGCCAAAAGCATTCTGGTCGGGGAAAGCCCAACCCATTTTACCTGCAACAAAAGGTTTTACTTTTTTATCAAAAGGATAATACCGACCATAGGCAAATACAGGTGTGGAATTGATATCGAACCAATTGCCAAAAGAAAAGGTCGTATTATGGCTATCACCAAAACCAACTCCTACCGCTACTTTTTTATTCAAACGATATCCTATAATGACTTCTAATTGACTCGTTGCATTATCGCCATCATTGTAAGCACCACCACCAAATTGTAGCGAATAAAAAAGACCTTTGGTATAATGAAATTTAGCACCACTATAGATTGCAATGTTTTTGTCTGTTCGACGAATTCGTTTAATATTGACTTTATTTAAGGTAATGGTATCATGAGTGGTCAAAACCATTTGCATGCTTAGGAGCCCTTCTTGAACGATTTGACCAATAAAAGTCGAGCCGTCATTATAATGTACAATAGCCCTAGTGGTTTCTTTTTTAGTCTTTCTTCCTTGTCCAAAACAAAGACAAGTACTCAAAAGAAAAAGAGACAATAAGAGGGATAATTTATATTGGTGTTGGGTCATTGGATTGGATGAAAAGGTTAGAAAAGGCTGGTGAAGTTGTCGGTTGTCGGTTCAGGCTGACCGCAAATGATAGGATTTGCTAAATTTTCAAAATTTAGT